>NZ_JAKLTU010000019.1:0-14026 GCF_022570815.1 Synechococcus sp. PCC 6716 | reverse complement strand
GCAAAACAGACGCGGCTGATGACGGTTCCAGGGGTGGGCAAGGTCGTCGCCGCGACCTTGTTAGCCCTGTTGCCAGACCTGGGACAGTTGTCCACTCGAAAAATCAGTGCGCTGGTGGGCGTTACCCCATTCAACCGAGATAGTGGGCAGAAGCAAGGCAAACGCGCTATCTTTGGTGGTCGTGCTGCTGTGCGTCAACTGTTGTACATGGCAGCTTTGGTGGCGGTGCGCCATAATCCAGTGATTCGCGTCTTCTATCACCGCTTATTAGCGAAGGGCAAGGCTACCAAAGTAGCGTTAGTGGCTTGTATGCATCAGCTATTAACAATTCTCAATGCCATGCTCAAACATGGTACGGACTGGCAGCCGTCCAACTCAGATGGGAGTCCATCGGCTGKTCCAGCATCATCATTTGCTTGACTTTTAAGATAATCGCTTCTCCTTGGGGAAAGGATTTTTCAAACTCCCCTTTTGCAGCACCAGCATCTTGAACAGCAACACCGGGTCTATCGGCTTGCGTCCAGCCTGACTTTTKCGGGGTTTCTCATGAATGCGGGCCAAAATCGGACGAAACGTCTCCTAGGGCACGATCGTTTTCAGACGTTGCAACATAGCTTGTTTCTGGGCGAGTTTCTCCAGCCGCGCCTCAACGTCCCAAAACCCTTGCTGTCCCATGATATGCCCCAGGTCAGATTACCAACCCACCTACGATCTCATATTGAGACAGCCTTTGCAATTTTTCGAGGTACCCTCGCGCCGAAAACCAAACCATCAAACAGGGAGAGGTGCCCTCTGAGTGGCAAGAACAGCCTCACAAGCTGGCCCAAAAAGATGTCGAGACCCGTTGGACGAAGAAAAATGGGGTGTCTTACTACGGCTACAAAAACCATATCAGTAGCGATGTGCGCCATGGCTTAATTCGGCGCTATACGGTCACCGATGTGGCGGTCCATGACTCCCAAGTGCTTGGTGAGTTGCTGGACGCTGACAATACTGGTGATGGGCTGTGGGCTGACAGTGCCTACCTCTCGACCTTGATTGTCGAGGTCCTGAGCCTGATGGGGTTTGAGCCCCACATTAACGAACGGGCCTACCGCAATCGGCCTCTGAGCGATGAGCAGAAGTCCGCCAACCGAGAGCGTTCCCAGACTCGGGCTAAGGTGGAGCAGATCTTTGGCGACTGGGTCACTGACATGGGCGGCAAACTGGTGCGCACGATTGGCTTAGCCCGAGCCAAGGTGAATCTGGGACTGAAGAATTTGACCTACAACCTCAAGCGCTTTGTCTGGTTAGAGACCCAATCAGCCGCTGCGCCAGACACCGTAGGCTAGTCAGCGCTAAAATCAGGCCAGCAGGGGCACATCAGCCGATTGACCGAGCTCATGAGGCCTGATGTTCGGGACAGTTCACGGCCCAAGCCGGAAGCTGAAGCCAGTTGGCTGACTTGGGTGTCTCATTTGAGATCCTGATCAGCAAAAAACTCAATTAATCGAGGTGCCCTTAGGTCAATTAAAAATTAAATCATAGACTCAAGTCAATCAAGAATTAAATTTAATCTAAAAAAATAAATTCTTGATTTCTTAGTCAACTTATATAGGTTTATAGGGCGCACTTTAGGAATTTTCAGACTTAAGTCCTGGAACTTGTATAGTTTCGGCGTTAAGTGAACCATAACGTTAGCATTCTTGCCATTTAATTTGGTGATCCTAGGATAGGGATGTCCGGTGATGGATGCCTGACTTTCTTAACTTTCCCGGCTTCTCTAGGAGCTTTACACCCATGTTTCGTCGTAAATTTTTACTGGCTTCGCTGTTTTCGATATCCCTGGCGGCAGTGGCATGTTCCCAGGGTGGCGACGTGGCGGGCACGGCCAACAATAAAGACGTGGCGGGCACGGCCAACAATGAACTGGTCATGGGGCTAATTCCCGCTGAAAACAATGAGGAGATGATCGACAAGTTTGAACCGATGCGTGCCTACCTAGAGCAAAAGTTGGGTCGCCCGGTGAAGGTCTTTACTGCCACGGACTATGCTGGGGTGATCGAGGCTATGCGGCAGGATCGGGTAGACGTGGCTTGGTTTGGGCCGCTTTCCTACATTTTGGCAGAGAAAGAAGCGGGTGCTGAAGCCTTTGCGGTGGGCGTGACCGCTGATGGCACCTCTACTTACCACAGCATCTTTGTGGTGCCGGGAGATTCCCCCCTTCAATCCATCAAGGATCTGCAAGGCAAGAATGTGGCCCTGGTGGATCCGGCCTCTACCTCTGGGGGTTTGGTGCCTAGATTTATGGTGTCTGAAGTGGTCGGAAAGAAGCCCGAAGATTTCTTTGGCAAACTCACCTATGCCGGTTCCCACGATGCGGCAGGCCTGGCAGTGAAGAATGGCACCGTGGATGCCGCTGCTATGAGCGAGATTACTTATCGCAAAATGCTGAAGGAGGGGCTGATTACCCCAGAAAGCGTTCGCATTTTGGTGAAGTCTGAGGCGCTTCCTGGTTCTCCTCTAGTCTACCGGAGCGACCTGGATGAAGATACCAAGACTAAAATCCGCGACGTCATCCTCAATGCCCATAACGATATTGAGGTGACGGGCTACGGCGAAATTCTGCGCTATGAAGCTGCCACCCCCGCCGACTATGACCTGATTCGCTCGATGGTTAGCACCCTAGGTCTGAGCCGAGAGGAAATGCTGAAGTAGTGGTCTAGCAAGCCAACGGCAGCGGGCTAGCAACGTTCATGGTTTGCGGTCTAGGGCTCGCATGACTCACCTGTCGCCAACCGTAAACGCCTGGGTCATAGCCCCCGACATCATGTTTTGGATGGTGATCCATTGTTTTAGGATTTTTCTCAAGATGGTTTTTATTCACTTGAACCAGGTTAGCAAAACCTATGGTTCGGAGACTGTCGCCCTGAAGCCCACGAGTTTAACCATTGACCCTGGCACCTTTACGGTGATCTTGGGGCCAAGTGGGGCAGGTAAGTCTACGCTGCTGCGCATGATCAACGGACTGGAAACGCCGACCACTGGTGAAGTGGTAGTACAGGGGCAGCGGCTCTCGTCCCGGAATCTGCGTCGAGTACGCTCTCGCACAGCCATGATTTTCCAGCAGTTCAACCTCGTGGGTCGCCTGAATGTGATGACCAATGTGTTGACCGGGCGTTGCTACTATCGCCCTTGGTGGACGAGCGCCCTTTACCTCTTCAACCGCCAGGACATGGAGCGGGCGCACTGGGCACTCAGCCGCGTGGGTCTAACTGAAAAAGCTTGGGAACGCACCGACCAGCTTTCTGGCGGACAACAGCAGCGGGTGGGTATTGCCCGTGCCCTTTGCCAGGAACCCACGGTGATTTTGGCCGATGAACCTGTGGCCAGCCTCGACCCGATATCTAGCGAAGAGGTGATGGGCTTGCTCCGGGAAATTTGCCAACAGGATGGCATCACCATTGTGGCCAACCTACACCAGGTTGATCTGGCCATGCGCTATGCCGACCGCATCGTGGGCCTGAACAAGGGCGAAATTGTCTTTGACGGTGGCCCCACCGAGCTTGCCCAAAATGAACGCACTCTGAACATTATTTATCAACGGGAGGATATTCATGGCGGTGAAGGCTTGGAAGTGGCAACGGCCTACTAGATCCGGACGGCTCTCGGTACGCTGGTGGCTGGGTTTGCTAGGGTTTGCACTACTTCTGGGCATCACCGCTGTGATGGTGGATCTCAACCTGGTGCATTTGGTGAAATCCAGCGGTAATTTAGTACGGTTTATGGGTCACTGGCTCACCATGCCCGAATGGAGCTATTTCCCCACTCTGGGTAGCAAACTGCTCGAAACTGTGGAAATGGGCGCGGTCTCGACGGCGATAGCGATGGTGCTAAGTCTGCCCCTGGGGGTGTTGGCAGCACGGAATACTAGCCCCCACCCAGTGATTTACCACGCTACCCGCAACCTGCTCAGTCTAATGCGAGCCTTGCCAGAACTAGTCTGGGCGCTGGTGTTTGTGTCGGCGGTGGGGTTGGGGCCATTGCCGGGCGTGATGGCGCTGGTGTTCGTCACTACGGGTTTTTTAGGCAAGTTTTTCTCCGAAAGCATAGAAGTGGTAAACGGCAGCAGCGTGGTGGGGGTGCAGTCCACCGGGGCGGGCTGGTTCCAAACCCTAATGCTGGCGGTGTTTCCCCTGGCTCTGCCAGATTTCATCGGCACCTTGCTCTACATCCTGGATCACAATGTGCGATCCGCTACAGTGCTAGGGGTGGTGGGGGCGGGTGGCATTGGCTACGAACTGGTGATGAGTTTGCGGTTGTTTAACTACGGACGACTGATTCTCATCGCCACCGCCATCTACATCGTTGTCACCCTACTCGACCGTTCGTCTGACCGCGTCCGTAGCCGCGTGATCTAGCGTCCCTTGGCGGGATGAGACAGCATCGAGCATAACCATGTTTCTCCTGGCTCAACTGGACGTGATTGAGCGTGACTTGCTTACCTAAAGGATTCTCAAACCCATGCTTTCCTCCTCTCCTTCACCCTCCCCCACAGGACTTTCACCCCTGCCGCCCAAGCCCACAAACTGGATACCTCTCTGGGTTGCCTTAGGGGTGGGGCTGGTGAGCCTGATGATCTGGCACCTAGGGCTATCGTTTCTGACGGTGCTAGCGGGCTTTGGCAACAGCTTGGAATACCTCAGCCGCTACCGCACCCCCGACTTTAGTGATTGGCCTAGGTATGTGCTGCTGATGCTGCAAACCCTAGCCATTGCCCTCTGGGGTACGGTCTTTTCCTTCACCAGCAGTTTTATCCTGGCTCCCCTTGGGGCTAAAAACCTCTCGCCCCATCCAGCGGTCTATCGGAGCACCCGCGAGCTATTTAACTTCATGCGGGCCATGCCCGACCTAATGCTGGCCCTAATGTTTGTCAGCGCCCTGGGGCTGGGGCCACTGCCAGGGATTTTGGCTCTGGGGGTTCACACCACTGGGTTCTTGGGTAAGTTTTTCGCCGAAAGCATGGAGCGCCTTCCCGCAGGCACCTACGATGGCGTGCGCTGCACCGGGGCCGGGTTTATCCAGGTGGTGATGCTGGCCGCTGTGCCCTCTATCTTGCCGGAAATGGTTGGGTACACCCTCTATATCCTTGACCGCAATGTGCGGATGGCCTCGGTGCTGGGGCTAGTGGGGGCCGGGGGAATTGGGTTGGCTCTCCACGATAACCTGCGCTTGTTTCGCTACAACGAGTCTGCGGCTCTGATCATCATTATTCTGGTGACGATTGTGCTAGTGGACTATCTCTCAGTTTGGCTACGACGGAGGATTTCCTAATGGTTCAGGTTCACGGTTTCAATAGAAACGGTAATAGCAACGGCAATGGCAACGGTAACGGTTATCATCCAGCAGACGGTCAGCCCCATGCCCAGAATGATAGCAACGGCTTTATCCCAGCGGATCTCCCCCCTCGCGAACAATGGGTGCGCGCCCTCACCGCTCACCCGCCCCAAACCCTGATTGACCTAGCCGATACCCTAGGTCGGCCTTGGCATATCACCCACGACACCCTGCCAGAAACGGGCCTCACCCTGCTGCAACTAGTCGATAGCGTTTTCCACCACCCCTACTATCTGGGAGAACTGCCCCTGTCCATCGCTTCCGTGGTGATGAGTGGTGCCGACGGAGAGCACTGGTCCGGAGCCGCCCAGGTGATGAGTGATGTGCCCAATTTGGCCACGGCACTAGCGGTGTGCGATGCTATTTTAGCCCATCGGCTGGAGGGCTGGCCCCAGGTGGCGGAGCTAGTGCAGCAGGGCATGGCCCAGCGACAACGAGACCTAGCCCAGCGGGGGGCCATGCTGGCTAGAACCCGCGTCAACTTTTCCCTACTCAGTCAGGAGGACTCCGATGATATCTGTTGAACTCGCACCGCTATGGCAAGAGCAAGGCCAGCAAAGTATTTTTCGTCACTTGCTAGAATGCAATAGCCAACCAGGTGTCATCGCCAACCTCGGCCCTTGGTTGGAGCAAGAATCGGCTTTGTTGGCGGTGTTGGCTACGCTGCTAGATTCCTCAGTGACAATCCACGATTTAAATACGTTGGTAACGCCGGGAGATCGCCGCCGTCTAAATGTGCCCGATGCGCCCCTGGCTGAAGCTCGCTTTATTGTGGCCGATGGCACCCAAGCCCCCCCCGCCGACTTCCAGCCCCACCTAGGTACGTTGGACAGCCCAGAACTGGGGGCAACCGTGATTCTACAGGGACAACGCCTGGGGCAGGGTCGCCTGCATCTGGACTGTTGTGGCCCTGGCATTTTGGGCCAGCGCACCCTCTATCTCGATGGGTTTGATGCCGGTTGGTTCACCCATCGAGCGCAATGGGTACAGCATTTTCCCCTGGGGGCTGAATTGATCTTGGTGGATGCTACTCAGGTGGTGTTTTTGCCCCGAACAACGCGGATCAGCATGGGGTGATAGGGCGAAGATCTTCTCAACTACAGGCGACCCTAGGTGGCCTGGATCAGCACTGTTATACGAGGATAAACCGATGGGATACGTTGCCATTAAGGGGGGAGAAACAGCCATTACCGAGGCTATTAAACTCCTAGATGTATTAAGAACCCAAGGGGCTAGCGAAACCCCTCTCACCCCTGGAATGATTCAACATCAACTCCATGCCCTGCATAGTCGGGTGCTGTCGGAGGGGGGGCTGTACCATCCCGACCTAGCGGCCCTAGCGATTAAACAAAGCGCTGGGGATACCCTGGAAGCCGCATTTTTTCTGCGGGCCTATCGCTCCACCTGCCCCCGGTTAGGAATTACCCTGCCCCATCCAACGGATTCCATGCGTCTGGTGCGGCGAATTTCAGCGGCATTCAAAGACATTCCCGGTGGGCAAATGCTGGGGCCAACCAGCGACTATCTGCAACGGCTGTTTCGCTTTGAACTGCTGAATGAGTCGCCGGAGCAATTTCGCCAGGTAGTCCAGGACTGGTTCAAAACCCTGCCAGAACATCAGCTTCCCACAAGTTTTCCTAAGGTGCTAGACAGCTTGCGGGCAGAGGGCTTGCTACCCCCGGTGGCCACGGAGTCTGCCCCCCCGGCCTTTGATATCACCCGCGAACCGCTGGTATTTCCGGTACCCCGTTCGGCGGCACTGGCCACCATGGCACGAGCCGAAACGGGTTCAATTTTGGCCATTGCCTACTCCAATATGCGCGGCTACGGCGATGTCCACCCCACGGTGGCGGAGCTGCGGGTGGGTTATCTACCTGTGTATTTGCCCCACCCCATAACGGGAGAACCAATGGAGGTAGGCGAAGTGCTAATGACTGAGTGCGAGGTGATCGCCATGTATGAAGCGAAGGATGGGGAGGATCTTCCCACCTTTGGCCTTGGCTACGGTGCCTGTCTGGGACACAACGAAGTGAAGGCCATTGCCATGGCGGTGCTGGATCGTGCCCYACAAAAGGGACAACAGCATGGGGCTGATAACCCTTCGGAAGATTCGGAATTTGTGCTGCTCCACATCGACGGCATCGAGTCTATGGGCTTTGCCTCCCACTATAAAATGCCGCACTACGTCACCTTCCAGTCCGACCTGGATCGGCTCAGAACGACTCAAAAACAGCAGCGCGAAAGAGTCTCAAGTTAAGAAGCATTGTCCTTAGAAGACCTAGATTCTGGGGGCTACCCTCGGTAATTCATAACATCCCAGTCGCCTATCCAAAGACCTCTGAGATCACCCAACTTCCGACTCCTTATTTTCTACCCATCATGCTAACTCCCATCGTCACTCCCCCCCAAAGCTTCGGCTTTTTAGATAACTATGCCAAAAAAGAAATTCGTCGCACCCTGCTAAAAGCCGTGTCTATTCCAGGCTATCAGGTGCCCTACTCGTCGCGGGAAATGCCGATTGCGCGGGGCTTTGGCACGGGTGGCTTGCAGATTACTCTATCGCTGCTCAAGCCGACCGACACCCTCAAGGTGATTGACCAAGGCAGCGATGAATCGGTGAATGCGGTCAACCTTCGCAAGTTTGTGGCCGCCACTAGCCCCGGTGTCACAATGACCAGCCACACCCCTGAGGCCACCCTGATTCAAACTCGGCACCGGATTCCCGAATTTCCCCTCAAGCTGGGCCAAATTTTGGTATTGCAGGTGCCCTATCCCGATGCCCTGGTGCTGGTGGAAGCCAGCGAGGCCAAGCGCAAGCGGATGCATGGTGAGGGAGACTATGCCCGCCTGTGGGTAAAGCTCTACGAGGACATGGTGAAGTTTTCGGAAATCACCATTTCCCACCGCTATCCCACCCGCATCAACGGCCACTACGTCATCGATCCATCCCCCATTCCTCGGTTCGATGTGCCCAAACTGCACCAGTCGCCGGGGCTGTACCTGTTTGGGGCGGGGCGGGAAAAGAAAATCTATGCCGTGCCGCCCTACACCGATGCTGAACCTTTGTCCTTTGATGATATTCCCTTTCAAGTGGAGGACTTCACCGATGAGCGGGGCCACCGCCGCGCCTGTGCCATCTGTGGATCGACCACCAGCTTTTTAGATGAATGTCTGAACGATGCGGGCGATCGCATCTATCAATGTTCCGACAGCGACTACTGCCTCACCACCCTGAGAGAGGCCCATCCCCCTGTGCCCCAGCCCACTCCGGAGACTGCCCATGCAACCCTTGCTTGATGTTTGCAACCTGACTAAAATCTATGGCGCGGGCTGTCCCCACTGCCTTAGTGCCACCGGAGCCACTGCCCAAACCAATATCTGTCCCCACTGCGGCAGTTTAGTGGCCATGCAGGAAGTGTCTTTTAGCCTCTATCCGGGCGAAATCCTCGGCATTATGGGGGAATCGGGCAGCGGCAAGTCCACTCTGGTCAAGACTTTGTATCTCGACCAGTTGCCCACCGCTGGTACTGCCGTCTTCCGCGATGGGGATGAGGCCACTGAGACCGTCCAAAGCTATGACTTGTTTAGCCTAAATGGGGCGCAGCAGCGGTGGTTGCAGCACCACAAATTTGGCATGGTTTACCAAAACCCCCACCTGGGACTGAACTTTCGGGTATCGGCGGGGGGCAACATTGCCGAGCGGCTGTTGATGGCCGATCTGCTGGACTACAGCACCATTCGGGATCGTGCCCGCACCCTGCTAGAGCGCACCGAAATCTTGCCAGAACGAATGGACGAGCTACCTAGCGATTTCTCCGGCGGAATGCAGCAGCGGGTACAAATTGCCCGTGCCCTGGCCACCAACCCGCCCCTACTGTTTCTCGATGAAGTGACCACCGGGCTAGATCTGTCGGTGCAGGCCAAAATTTTGGATTTAATCCTGGAAATTCAGCAGCAGTTGGGCGTGGCCATGATTGTAGTGACCCACGACCTAGGAGTGATTCGGCTATTGACCACCCGCACCCTGGTGATGAAGTACGGCCAGGTGGTAGAAGCGGGCCTCACCGACCAAGTACTGGAAGATCCCCAACATGCCTATACCCAGCAATTGGTGGCCTCTGCCCTGTAGTAGATCGGATCTACACCCACCCATCCAAACCTAACCCAACACAAACCGATGACATTAACCGCCACCACACCCCTGCGCCATTCCACCACCGCCTTGACGAATCCCGTCCTGTTGCGTGTCACCGGGCTGACCAAGGACTTTGTCCTTCACGAGCAACGGAAAACCCTGCCAGGGGCTAAGCCGATCTCCTTCACCGCCCAGCAGGGGCAACTCACGGCCCTTTCTGGGCCCTCTGGAGCCGGAAAATCTAGCCTGCTGAAGTGCGTTTTTCGTACCTACCTGCCCACCGCTGGACGCATTGACTATCTCACTGCTACTGGAGCCTGGGTCAATTTAGCCCAGGCGAGCGATGCCGAAATTTTGGCCCTGCGCCGACAGGAAATTGGCTTTGTAACGCAGTTTCTCCACTTTTTGCCCCGCCAGCCGACGCTGGATGTGGTGGCTAAGCCTCTGTTTGAATTGGGTCTGGATCGCCAGGAAGCTCGCGACCGTGCCGCCGCACTGCTAGAGCACATGCACTTGCCCAAACGATTGTGGCACCTATCTCCGGCCACCTTTTCCGGCGGGGAAAAGCAACGGGTCAACCTAGCCCGCAGCATGGCCCTCCAGCCTCGGCTGTTGCTGCTGGACGAGCCCACCGCCAGCCTCGACCACGCCGCCGCCGAGCGGGTCGTGGAACTCATTCATGACATCAAAGCCAGGGGCACCGCCCTCCTCGCCGTCTTCCACGACCCAGAAATCATCCAAACTCTGGCGGATACTGTCGTCACCGTCGAACCAGCCTAGAACGTGGCGATTTCGACCACGTTACCCTCATCTGTTCATTGGTTCATTCATCATGACTAACACCTACCTCACGAACGCTACCCTAATCACCGCTGATCACGTTCTGCCCGACAGCACGTTGTTATTGGAAGACGGCCATATTGCGGCGATTAATCCAGAGGTCATCCCCGCCGCTGCCAACACGATTGATCTAGGGGGCCACTACCTACTCCCTGGACTGGTAGACCTTCACTGCGATGCGATTGAAAAGGAAATTGAGCCGCGTCCCAACGCGTTCTTCCCGCTTGAATTTGCCATCGCCCAGATCGACCAACGCAACGCCGCCCTGGGCATTACCACACCATTCCATGCTATTTCCTTTGCCCATGAGGAATTGGGGGTACGCAACAACGACAAAGCCGCCGAAATTGTGCGACTGCTTCACGCCTGCCAGACCCACACCCTGGTCAACAACCGCGTCCACTGTCGCTACGAAATCACTGACCCTACTGGACTGCCTATCCTGCTGGATCTGATGGGCGAACAGGACATTCACCTGATTTCCCTAATGGATCACACTCCTGGGCAGGGCCAGTTTAAGGACCTGCAAGCCTTCCAAGCCTACTTTGCCCGCACTTACCACAAATCCACTGCCGAAGTTGAGGAGATCGCCGCCCGCAAGCTAGACCAAGCCGCCGATGCCCTGGATCGCGTCAAAACTTTGATTGAAGCGGCCCACCAGCAGTGCATCACCGTGGCCAGCCACGACGACGATACCCCAGAACGGGTGGACAGCATGGCCGCATTGGGGGTGCATATTAGCGAATTCCCGATCAACCCTGCCACCGCCCAAGCCGCCACCGCCCGCTCCCTCAGTACCGTCTTTGGAGCACCAAATCTGTTGCGGGGCCAAAGCCAGAGCGGTTCCATGAAGGCCATTGATGCAGTTCGACAGCGGCTGTGCGATGTACTCTGTTCCGACTATTCTCCCGCCAGTTTGCTGGCCGCCGCCTTCAAAATTCCTGAGTTGGTGACCGATTGGACGCTGCCGGAGGCTATTGCCCTGATTACCCGTAACCCGGCTCGGGCCACGCAGTTGACGGATCGCGGCGAGATCGCCCCAGGCCAGCGGGCCGATCTGATTGTCGTGCGCCACGATCTGGGCTTTCCCCAGGTGGTAAGTACCTGGGTGGCAGGTCAGGAAGTATACCGAAACCGCTATGCAACGAGGTAAATCCTATGACTACTCAAGGTCAATTGTTTTATGTCATTGGGGCATCGGGTTCGGGCAAAGATAGCCTGATGCGCTACGCCCGTACTCATCTCAATGGCCATCAACGGGTTTTGTTCGCCCATCGCTATATCACTCGCCCCTTTGAGGCTGGGGGCGAAAACCATGTGGCCCTCACTACCGCTGAATTTGCTGAGCGATTGCACCACGGCTGTTTTGCCATGCACTGGCAGAGCCACGGCTACCACTACGGTGTTGGCATCGAAATCAACCAGTGGTTATCCTGCGGCTTTCGGGTGGTGGTAAATGGCTCCCGTGCCTATCTGCCCCAGGCCCGGGCCCACTATCCAAAAATCCGCCCTGTATTGGTAAAAGCATCGCCTGCCATCTTAGCCCAGCGGCTCCAGGCTCGCCAGCGGGAAACCCCCGAAGAAATTGCCGCCCGGTTGCGACGCTCCGAGCAAATTCACTGGCCCCAAGCTGGACTAGTGGAAATTGACAACGACCAACCTCTGGAAAAAGCAGGGCAGGATTTTCTGGATCTGCTAACGGAGGGAGTGTGGCCCCTATGCGGTTAACGCTGTTGGGGACGGGGGATGCTGGGGGCGTGCCGTGTTATGGCTGCAACTGTGTAGTCTGCAATCGTGCCCGCCAAAACCCCACTTACCGACGACGACCCTGTTCGGCCCTGCTGAATTGGGGTGCCGAGTCTTGGTTAATCGACGGGGGGCTGATGGACTTGGGAGACCGCTTTCCCCCTGGCACCCTATCCGGCATTTTGCTCACCCACTTTCATGTAGATCATGTTCAGGGGTTGTTCCATCTGCGCTGGGGCATGGGTGCCCCGATTACCGTTTATTGCCCCCCCGATCCCCAGGGCTGCGCTGACCTCTACCGTAACCCCGGCCTGCTGCGGTTCCAACCACTGACAGCGTTTACCCCGATTTCCCTAGGCCAGGGGCAGGTGATCCCTATACCGCTCCAGCATTCCAAGCTCACCTTTGGCTACTGCATGGAAGACAGCAGCGGCAAACTGGCCTACCTCACCGATACCGTGGGTCTGCCGCCTAAAACCCAACGTTTCCTAGAACACTGGCAACCAGACGCGGTGGTGATAGACTGTGGTCATCCACCCCAGCCCACCCAACCCCGCAACCATAATGATGTACCCCGCGCTCTGGCGATTCTCGATGCCTTGCAGCCCCGCCAGGGCTATCTTACCCACATGGGTCACGAGTGTGATCGTTGGTTAATGGTACAGGCGGATTTCCTTCCAGCCACTGTCAGATGTGCCCAAGACGGCGACATTATTGTGCTGCAATAGAGGCTTAGGCTCCAGACAACACAACTCCTGCGATTTAAATCTTCCGTCTATACCGTCTCCTTCACACACCCTAGCCTTTCACATCCCGTGTCATGACGTTATCCACCAGCGACGCTTTACCGCGATACAAACAAATCGCTTATCACATCATTGATGCCATTCAGACCGGACATTACCTGCCAGGGGAAAAACTGCCCTCTGAAAATCAACTAGCAGCCAAACACCAGGTACATCGGCTGACTGTGCGCCATGCGATGAACCTTTTGGCCCAGCAGGGATTCATCTATCGTCACCAGGGAAAGGGATCTTTTGTGGCCGAGCCAAATCTGTACTACGCCATTGGCGCAAAGACCAGCTTTAGTCACGCCATGCTGGAATTGGGCTATCTGCCCTGCTTCAAGATTCTCTCGGTCAAAACCCGATCGGCTACGGCAGAACTGATGGAAGTGTTGCAGATAGCGGCCCAGGTGGCGGTACTCGAAATCAAAATCCTTCGTACCGCCACCGCTGCCATGGTTGGCCCCAAGGTTCCGGCCTTCCAGCCGCTGTGCATCAGTTGTTCCTACTTGCGAGAAGACCAATTTCCCCAGCTTAGCCAGAAGATTTACCACACCCAGTCTCTCTACGGCTTGCTCAAACAGCACTATGGCGTGGTGCCCCAGCGCCGTTGGACACGCGTTGCCGCCGAAGCCGCTACCCCTGAAGATGTAGCCCTGTTGGACATGCCGCCCCAAATTCCGGTCTTGATTACCCAAGGGCTGTCTCAAACTGACCAAGGCGACCTTATCGACTACACCGTTACCCGCTTTCGGAGCGATCGCTTCATCCTAGAAATTCCCTCCTCAGATAGGTATAGCCGTATTCAGGAAGATTAGGACGTAAACTGAAGAAATACTAATGCGTTTTCCCCCTGCTATGGCTAAACCTTACAGCGATGACTTTCGGCAAAAAGTGATGCAGGCGATCGAGTTGGATGGTCTCAAGAAAAGTGAGGCAAGTCAACTGTTCAATATCAGTCGCAACACGATGGGTCTATCGGACTTGGTATGCTAATGTAACATGCTATACGAAATCTGAGATATGCAGCTACTTCTAACTGATCTACTAAACCTACCTGGAATTGAGGTTGAAGATTATACCGATGTTGCGGGAGAATTGATTCTTATAGTGGAAGCAAAGACAACCGAGGCGATTTGCCCAC
>NZ_JAKLTU010000018.1:0-50288 GCF_022570815.1 Synechococcus sp. PCC 6716 | reverse complement strand
TTCCGATCTTCCAGATGGGAGGTACTATGTGTCCCTCCTCGTTGAGGATGGCCGAGAGCAACCTCCTCCTAGTCCTGAGGGGAAAGCAATAGGCATAGATTTAGGGCTGACTCACTTCGCAATTACGAGTGACGGCTCAAAGTTTGATCATCCTCGGCACTTAGCCAAACATGCTCGTAACCTAAAGCGCAAACAGAAGAAGCTTTCTCGCAAAAAGCAGGGAAGCAATAATCGCGATAAAGCTCGACAGCGAGTCGCTCGTGTTCACCATAAAATAGCTCGCTGTCGTGAAGATTTTCTACACAAGCTATCCCGCAAGATAGTCAACGACAACCAAGTGATTGCTGTAGAAAATCTTTATGTGAAGGGGATGGTGCGCAATCCCAACCTCGCTAAAGCGATTAGTGACGGTGGCTGGGGGATGTTTTGCACCATGCTCAAGTACAAAGCTGAAAGAGCAGGAAAGATATATATCGAAGTCAATCGTTTCTTTCCTTCTTCAACAACCTGCCATGTTTGCCTGAATCAAGTGGGTAGCCTACCGCTTGAGGTTCGCAATTGGAGGTGTGAGGTTTGCACTACAGAGCATGACCGAGATGTGAACGCTGCGATCAACATCAGAAATGAAGCCTTGCGGATATTGGAGCTAGGAACTCGCTCTACTGCCTTTGGGAGGGAACGTAAGTCATCTGGTAAAACGTCGGTTTTGCTAGATGCTGTCCCCGTTGAACAAGGAAGCCGCTTATCTATCGCGTAGCGATGATGAGCGGTAGTTCACGCTGTACTTTGGCTAGCGGCTCAGAGCTGTGTTTACAAAAATTCCTCGCAGTGTGCCACCCATAGCTGTTGAGGCTTGGGGGGCGGTATTCACATAGCGTGCCGAAGGCATAGCGACGGGCGACCAGAGGGAGTAATGAAGGGCATTGAAGGGCATCTAGGAAATAGGCAGACATGTCTTAGGCGATACTGGTTTGATGCTAAACATAACGTGGGCATTCAAGTTAGAACTAACTGCTGAGCAGGTTTCAAAGATTGAATACCAGAACTATCTCTATCTCTCCTTCAAGGATGGAGAGTTTCGGAGGTGCAGATGAGTCCATGGCAAACATTACGCCGCAATCCCCTAGTGATATTTGGCTTAGGGGTTTTAGTGGCGTTTTACCTGTTAGCGATCGCCGCTGATTTTGTTGCTCCCTATAACCCCTACGCCTTCCAAGAGGATGGTGCCCTTTTGCCACCGACCCGAATTTACTGGCGATCGCCGGCGGGGGAATGGCTCGGTCCCCACGTCTATCCCACCCGCTTGGGGCCTGTCAGTTTGGAAACAGGAGAGCGTCCCCTCATTGTGGATCGACAAGCCCCCTCCCCCATCCGTCTCTTTGTCAAGGGCAGTCCCTACCGCTTTTTAGAGCTAACCCTGCCGTTGCCTACCCGCTGGAGCCTTACCAATCCAGCCATTGAGCCGCGTACCATTTTTGCAGGCTTCCCTAGCGATCGCCACTTGTTTGGAACGATCGGGGCTGGCTATTGGAATATTCTGGGCACGGATGACCAAGGGCGAGATCAGTTCAGCCGTCTTTTGTTTGGGGCGCGCATCAGCCTCAGTATTGGTTTAGTGGGGGTGGCGATCGCCTTCCCCATCGGCATTTTAGTCGGGGCAATCTCTGGGTATTTTGGTGGCTGGTTAGATGCTATCCTGATGCGCGGCGTGGAAGTCCTGATGACCTTACCCACGATCTATCTGCTGGTGGCCTTGGCCGCCGTGCTTCCCCCAGGACTCAGTAGCGCCGAGCGGTTTTTACTGATTACCATTATCACCTCCTTTGTGAGCTGGGCTGGCCTAGCGCGGGTGATTCGCGGTCAGGTACTAGGGCTAAAAGCAATGGGCTTTGTGCAAGCAGCTCAGGTCATGGGCGGGCGATCGCTGTACATTATTGTTCGCCACATTATCCCGCAGACCGCCACCTATGTGATTATTGCTGCCACCCTGTCTATCCCCAGTTTTATTGTGGCTGAGTCTGTCCTGAGCTTAATTGGCTTAGGCATTCAGCAGCCGGATCCCTCTTGGGGAAATATGCTCTCCTTGGCAACCAATGCCTCGATTTTGGTGTTACAGCCGTGGCTAGTATGGTCACCCGCAAGCCTGATTATCATCACCGTTCTTTGCTTTAACCTCGTTGGTGATGGCCTCAGAGATGCCCTGGATCCGCGCCGCTCTCAGTAATCACGCCATCTCCTCTGATCAGCCTTGGGGGAGCACCCGCCGACTGCGCCGCTGAATTTCTTCGCGGATTCCCCGTGGTAGCTGTTGCTCTTTAGCCAGTGCCTGCTGAAAGTAGTGCCGACTTTGGGTCGTGTCACCGCTGGCCATCAAAATCTGTGCCTTTAGATATAACAGTTCCGGGTTGTTGGGAGCTGCCGCCAAGGCCTGATTCACCGCATCCAAGGCCGCTGACCATTGACGGCGATCGCGGTAAACTAGTGCTAGCCCCCGATACCGCAGATAGGAAGGAGCGGCATAGGTTTGTAGGGTTTCAATGGCGCGATCCATACTCACAAACCCCACATTGCTGGCAATGCCCCATTCCATAAAGCCACGGATGAGGTTTAGCTCTGGGTCTTGGGGGTTAACAGCCTGAGCACGGTTGATGTGATCTAGTACCCGCTGCACCCGTAACAGGGCGGCTGAAGCCCCCAGCACCGGCCCCGAGCCGGCATCGGAAATTTCATAGCCAGCAATTAGAAAATGCCCCACCGCTTGGTAGAGATTGCCCCGCAGTGGATCACGACTGGTCAAGGTTTGGGCAACCCGCAGGGTATCTTCGGCATAGCGCTTGTAGGCAGCCCAATCCTCATTGAGGTAGGCAATGGTGGCGGCTAAGGCGAGGGTGAGGGGTTCTTGGCGATCGCGCTCAAGGGCAGCAGGCAAGAGTTCTTTACCTTTCACATAGTTGCCATCGCGGAAGAGGGCTAAAAAAACCGCCTCGGTTTGCTCGGAGATAGGGCGTGCTTGAGTGCCACTGCGGAACGGATCACCAGCTAGCGCCGCTGTACTGAGTACCCAAGGGGCGATCGCCCCACTAAGATAAAGAGCAAGACGTTGCCATAACCGCTGTTTGCGTATTGGTTGTACCATTATTCCCTCCGGAGTCTGCATCTTGTTTACTATTCGCCATCTCAGCTATCATCCTGCGGCTACACCGCAGCCCATCTTAAGCGATGTCAACTTAGACTTAGACATGGGCGAATTAGGACTCATTATCGGCTCGAGTGGTTCCGGCAAAACTACGTTACTAGAAATTTTAGCGGGCTTAGCCCACCCAAGTCGGGGGGTGATTCAGTGGCACGAGCAGGTACTCACGCCTGAGCAGTTACAGCAGTTGGCAGGATTAGTGTTTCAGTTCCCCGATCGCTATTTTTGCGGCAGCACCCTTCTTGAAGAACTCCGCTTTGGCCATCCCGAGATTCCCTATGAGAACGTGTATCGCGCCCTTGCAGATGTTGGCCTCGATCACCTGCCCTTGCACACTCGCCCCGAGTCTCTCAGTGGGGGGCAACAGCGCCGCCTTGCCCTCGCTGTGCAACTCATCCGCCAACCCTACCTGCTGCTGCTCGATGAACCCACCGCTGGCTTAGATTGGTCAATGCGCCAGCAACTGGTACAGGTGCTGTGCCGCCTCAAGGAGCATTGGAGCTTATTAGTGGTGACCCACGAGGCCACGGAATTGCAGGAGATTAGCGATCGCTGTTGGCAACTTGAAGACGGCTGCCTTGTTCCCATCAGTTCGCCTGTGTTGCTTTAGTGTCTTCAATCTCTGAAGCCTGCTCAGCAGTTGGTTCTAGCTTGAATGCCCACGTCATGTTTAGCATCAAACCAGTATCGCCTAAGACATGTCTGCCTATTTCCTAAATGCCCTTCATTGCTCCCTCTAATCACCCGTTGCTATGCCTGCGGCACGCTACGCGAACAGCACCCCCAAGCCTCAACGGCTATGGGCAGCGCACTGCGATGAATCTTGGTAGGGCAGCCACCGCTATCCGTATCGTGTGTGTGCCTTACCGCTAAAATTGCTATATCACGTGGATGTGAACTAGAGATTAAAGCCATCGGGGCGCTTGTAAACCGTCCTGTAGGCTTCTAGTTCTCTGGCAAGATGACTGAAGTGCTGTTGCAAGCCCCTACTCTCTGTGTTAGGCAGGTTACGCAAATGTTCCTAGCAGTTGCAGACAGTGATGGCTGAGCCTCATTCCTTCTCTCAGATTAAGCGAGACATCCGATCGCCGTCGGGGAGGAAGTGGTTCGGTACGGAGACCCCTCGAACCCTTCTGTTGCTCCTCAGTGATCTTCTTGCCCTTGTGCTCGCTTGGACAATTGGGTTGCAACTGAATCGTCTCTATGCTCCCATTCCACCGGAACTGGTCTGGTGGCAGTTTCTGGGGCTTCCCAGCATTTTCTGGGTGTTGGCAGCGGCACTGTTGCTACTGGTGGCGCTGAGTGGCCTGTACCATCCCCACGGCCATTGGAAAAACTATTTGCGATTGGCCAAAGTAGTGAGTCTGGGGTATCTGCTGATTTTGGCGATCGGCTACTTTTACGATCCCAAGCTGGACTTGCCCCGGTCTCTTTTTTTTAGCGCGTGGGGCATGAGTGTTGTGTTTGCTGTGGGTCTGCGCCTAGTGGTTAGCCTTATGTTTAAGGTATTGCGTTCACGGCAACAGGTGCGAGTCTTCTTAATCGCGCCGGAGCACCGCCAAGACGTGCTAAGCAATATGCTACAGCGCAAGGAAAGTTACAGGATTGTCGGTATGGCTGCTGCGGCGGCAGCACACGATGCTGAGACGCTGCAACAGATTCTTGATAGTCGCGCCCAAGAAGTGGTGGTGGAGGGGCTACCGCCTGCCCACTTGGCCTCAACGCTGTACTGGCAACTGCGGCAGTATGGTATTCCGCTGCGGCTGGTTCCCTCTAGCCTAGAAATGCTCTACCGCCGTGGCACCCCGGAAGTCGTGGCGGCGTTGCCCACCCTGCGGGTCGATATGACCTACCTCAATGGCTGGGAATACCGCCTCAAGCGCTACCTCGATGTTGTCCTTGCCTTGGTAGGGGTGTTGCTGCTGGCTCCCTTACTCATAGGCGTGGCGATCGCCATTAAGCTGACATCTCCGGGGCCTGTGTTTTTCCGCCAAGAGCGGGTAGGCTTGCATGGGCGTGTCTTTCAAATGTGGAAGTTTCGTACCATGCGTGCCGATGCCGCCAAGCTTCAGGCAGAACTAGAAACCCAAAATGAATCGGCGGATGGGGTGCTCTTCAAGCTCAAAAACGAYCCCCGCCGCACTCCTTTAGGGGCATTTCTGCGCAAAACCAGTATTGATGAGTTGCCGCAACTGTTTAACGTTCTCTGGGGCGACATGAGTTTAGTGGGGCCGCGTCCTCTACCCTTGCGGGATGTGGCTCGTTTTAACTCGTGGCACCACATTCGTCACCACGTTATACCCGGTATTACTGGGCTGTGGCAAATTTCTGGGCGCTCTCACATTGGTCACTTTGATGAGGCTGCCCGCCTCGACCTGTACTACATCGACAACTGGTCACTGAACCTTGATCTTGAAATCTTGGTGGAAACCGTTCGCATTGTGCTGTTTGGTGAAGGTGCCTATTAGGCCACCCCTCAAATTAAATACTTTCGGTGTGGCTGAATGTGGCTATGAATTGCCCTCATCCCCAACCCTTCTCCTCGGGGAGAAGGGAGCTAAGAGTCTTGTTCCCTCTCCCAAAGGAGAGGGCTAGGGTGAGGGCGGCAAAAGACTCAAATCCGAAAATCATACGTCTATTCAGCAACGCCATACTTTCTTTTGCTGCTAATGGCAATCGATGCCAAGCGTTCAGATTCTTCAAGGGTGTTTAATAGTGGCCGGCAGTACCGCTGATACCCTGCATCTGTGGACGTGGCAAGCCCATCAGTCCTCTTTACTGGCCTTGGGACGCATCCCGAAGCCAACGCTGCAGAACAGTGATATCCCAATAACTGATGCATTGCAGTTGCCCATGCCAAAGGCTTAATTCAGGGGTGGTGCCAAGGGAGAGCGCGGCGAACAGTCTTGGCCTGCAATAGGCTTGATCGAGACGTGAGCACGGGACTGGTGCGATTTGAACGCACGACCTAGCGCTTAGGAGGCGCTCGCTCTATCCTGCTGAGCTACAGCCCCAGTGTCTCTATGGTATCGATTTTTGGTTGATACCAGTGACACTCCCCGCCGTAGAACGGCGAGGCTTCTCTAAGTTAGGCTAGAGCAAAACCAATCTGCCCTAACTTGACCTTAGAAGGGGCTGCCACAGCCCCTCTACACACTCCACTCAACTCGATATTGAGCTTTGTGCTTACCTTTCTCATGATATTGCAGGCTCCATTACAGTCTGCATTGATGAGCCATCCTTGAGCAGTTCGGTACAGACCTCTAAGAATTCGTTTTCCTGATGCCTTCCACCCTTCAGGTTTTTCGCCGAACGTAGGCAAGAAGTCATTATCAAAAAACGAGGCTTGAGACGTATATGATTCTTCGGTTTCGACTAATCGAATCCCGAAAATTAAACAAAGCTGCTCAATTCGTCCAAACAGCTTGTAGTGCGGAATTTGCACGAACTCCTGATTCGTTTTTGCACCCAAATTGATTTCATCTTTCTGCCCGTTGTTTCGACCGTAGATGATCGTATCGATGTCGTTTTCCAAGCAGAAGTTGACGACCCACCGTGCTGCTTTGTTGATGTAGTCTCGCACGTAGCAATTTCGCTTATGGGTATTAAGTTGGATTCGCTTCGAGGTCGCGCCCTTCATGGATGACTTGCCATGAGTCAGAATCGATTTGAATTTGGCAACCTGCTTATTGAACCAGATTTCGAGATTTCAACCCTCTACCATCCAGCACAAAGGCAAGTCCAGTATTTGTCACGCCGGTCAAGAGGTTATTCAGTCCTGGGTCAAGCGCTAAAACGTTCTCAGGACACAATTTGCAGCATTGAGCAGTCTTGCCCATCGTGAAGTGAACATACTCAACAACCCACTGCCCATTCGCCGGAATGAATCGCAGTTCTCGGATCTGCACATCCTTTAATCGTTCTGGTATCGGGATGTAGAACGCATCTCTTCCAAATGCAGTTTTTCCACCGTTGCCCAAAGGAACTCGAATCAAGCCTTTCTCTACTTTCAGGGATTGCCCCGTGAATACGACCCGATACAACCCGCCTTTGGTGCGGTATCGCGGCAATTTTGGTTCATGGTCGAACTGCCCCAGTTTGAACAGTTTTGAGAGGGATTTGAAGCTTTTGAACGCCTCATTCACAGATTTCAACACTTGCTGTGCAGCCTGAGAATGTAACAGCTTCCCGTTTTCACTCTCCTTCAGTTTTGCGTAGAGGTTGACATACTTCAGAACCTTGAACGGTTTCCGTCCTTGCTCAAAGAAGTATTGCCGAGACTCATACACGCCTTGGTTGTAGAGATTGTTGGCAAGACGCGCTAACTCAGTAAGCAACTGAGCAAGCTGCTTGTCAGGTTGAAAAACATCTTTTTGGACGGCTAAAAACATCATTGGGTTAAGATGGTATGCAGTTATTATAGAGGCCTATTTACGGAAATAGCAACCGTATGAGAAGTGCTAGCTTCTCAGGCGGCGAACATCATGAAAGGGTACAGTTCAAGACGGCTCAGAATGGAATTTCCACATCTCAAAAACCTGCATGAAAAATCCCAACTCTGGGCACACAGTTATTATTGGGGTACTACCGGGAACGTTTCAGCCCAGACAGTGAAACGGTATATCGAAGAATGTCAAGGCTGACTCTCCCTACTGCCGTAGGCGCGGGAACCGTTCTGTATTCCCGTCGTGAACGAGCAAGGTTTTATCCGGTTCCCGAACCCTCCGGTTTCTATAAAGAAGGTCTGTCTTTCCCTTGAGATATGATTTGGACATAGAACCACGCCACGTCTTTCACAGGGAACAGGTTAACTTTCCCGGCCGAAATGCTGATGTTGAAATGATTCCGCAGCAATTAATTCTCCGTAATTTTTTAAGTTATCGTCAGGCAATGCTCCCCTTTCGGGGGTTACACCTTGCCTGTATTTGTGGTGCCAATGGGGCGGGCAAATCCTCTTTATTAGAGGCCATTGCTTGGGCACTGTGGGGGCAAAGTCGCGCCAGCCGTGAGGATGATGTCATCTACTACGGTGAAGCTGAAGCCTACGTTGATTTTGAGTTTACGGTGCAAGGCCAAGGCTATCGCGTTGTGCGGGTTCGCCGCCGTCAACAGGGTACTGTCCTAGAGCTTCAGGTACAAACAGCGGTGGGCTACAGTTCCCTGACCCAGCGATCGCTGCGAGCCACCCAAGAGAAAATCATTCAAATTCTGCGCCTTGACTATCCAACCTTTGTCAACTCTGCCTATCTGCGTCAAGGCCGTGCTGATGAATTTATGGCGAAGCGTCCCAGTGAGCGCAAGCAACTATTGGCTGCGCTGTTGGGCTTAGAGCAATACGAGCCATTAGCAGAGGCTGCCCGCGATCGCGCCCGGGAGTACAAAGCACAAATCACCCTGCTTGAACAACGCCTGAGCGCTGAGGCCACTCAATTGGCGGCGCAGGCTCACCTTCAGGTGCAACACCAACACTTAACAGCGCGCATTGCCCAGCAGCGGCAGCACTTGCATCAGCAGCAGCGGGTTCTGCAAGAGCAGCAGGCCGCCTACCATGCCCAACAACTCCGGCAGCAGGAGTACCATAATCTTGTGCAGCAGCAGCATACCCTTGCCACCACCATTGAGCACCTCGAACAACAGTGCAATGCCTTAATCCAGCAACGGCAGGCGATCGCCAACTTACTGGAGCGAGCAGCGGAACTTGAGGTAGCGGCGTGCCAATGGCAGGATCTCACAGCGCAAGAGAGTGCTCTACAACAGCGCTTTAGTGACTACCAACGGCTGCGCCACGAGCGCGATCGCCAGCAGGCAATTTTAGAGGCGCAGCGTCAGGACTTACTGCATAGGCTGCACAAAGTGGATACCCAAATTCACCTGATCCAAGAACAGAGCCAGCACCTAGCCACCCTCATCGCCAAGGAGCCGGACATCCTCAGTGCCCTAGAGCAGCTCCAGCAGGCTCGTGCCCAGCTACAGGAACTAGAGGAACTGCAACAACAGGTCTTCCCCCTTCTGCGCGCCAAGCATCAGCTTGAGACCCAGCGGCAACAGCACTATGAGCATCTCAGGAGCCGCCGTGAGGAACTCCAGCAGCGATGGCACCACCTACAGGCGCAATTAAATCGCCAACCCGAGCTTGAGCAGGCGGTGTCGGTGATTACGGCGCAAATTGAGACCCTTGAAAAGAAACGCATCTATCAGGAGCACCTGCGGCAAAAGGGGCTTGAACGCCGTCAGTTTATGGAGCAATTGCAAGCACGCCAACGGGACTACGAGCGCCAAATTGGTCACCTTGATGAGTCCCTCGACCGTCTTGGCCAACCGGGAGCCGTCTGTCCGCTCTGTCAGCAACCCCTTGACGAGGAGCACTATCAGCAGGTGCTACGCCGCAATACCGCCGAAAAAGAAGACCTGCTCAATCAAGTGTGGGTTATTCGTGAGCAGCTAGCGGTCTCCGAGCGGGAAATTCAAGTCTTGCGCCGCGAGTATCTGGCGGTGGGGTATGAAGTCTCAGAACTCACGCAGTTATTTGAGCAGCGGGGGTACCTCCAACAGCAGATACAGTCCACCACTGATCTTGGCTCGCAACTCACTGCCCTAGCCACGGAACTGGAGGAACTCGATGCGCTCCTGCAAACAAAGACATGGGGGCAGGAGAGCCTAAGGGAACTAGAGGAGATTGAGGCGCACTTGGCCAGCCTGAACTACGACGAGAAAAATGTGGCGATCGCCCGCGCGCAGGTGGAACAATGGCGCTGGGCTGACGCTAAACAGCAGGAACTGCGTCACGCCAAACGGCAGTATCGTCAACTTCAGCAGCAACTCCCTCCCCTAGAAGCCCAGCAGCAACAGCTACAGCACGAGTTGGTAACCCTTCTGCACGACTCAGAGGCGGCGATCGCCCTGCGCGCCCTCGATGAGCAACTTGCCGCCCTCGCCTATGACCCCAAGGCGCATGCTGAGCTACAAGCTGCCTTAAGGGCGTTGCAACCCCAGCTAGAGGCCTATCAGGAACTACAGCGGGGGCGATCGCGCCTGCCCGAACTCGACCAAAAACAACAGGAACTAGAGCAAACCCTTGCCCTGCAAAGAGCCCAACGAGACAGTATTCAGCACCAACTGCAACAGCTAGCGCAATCCTGCACCGCCATGGCTGCCCAAGCCGCCACCCTTGAGCACCTCCAACAGCAGCTTACCCAGCAGCAGCACCACTTGGAAGCGGATTTGGCCGCTCACGGTAAACTAACAGCTGAGCTAGAACAACTGACGCGGCTGGCCAAGGAACACCAGCAGGGTCAGCAGCACCTTGAGCAGCTGCGCCACCACTTCCGTGTGTACAGTGAACTGGCTCAGGCCATGGGGAAAAATGGCATTCCAGCCATGCTCATTGAAACGGTGCTGCCCCACCTTGAGGCGGAAACCAATGCCATCTTGGGGCGGCTCAGCAACCACCAACTGCATATCCAGTTTATTACCCAGCGCAGTCGTCAGCGGGGCAGTGGTGACCGTAAACCCATTGAAACCCTTGATATTCTGATCGCCGACTGCCAAGGCACCCGCCCCTACGAAAGCTATTCCGGCGGTGAAGCGTTTCGGATCAACTTTGCCCTACGACTGGCCTTAGCACGCCTATTAGCACAACGCTCCGGTAGTGATGTCCAGTTTTTAATTATTGATGAAGGCTTCGGCACCCAAGATGCCCAAGGCTGCGAACGCCTCATTGCTGCCCTCAACGCGATCGCCCCTGAGTTTCAGTGTATTTTGGCCATTACCCACGTGCCCGCCCTCAAGGAAGCCTTTCAAACCCGCATTGAAGTGACCAAAGGCGATCAAGGATCTCAGATCAGCGTTATTGCCTAGGCATCCCGGATGGCAAAGCGGCAGCAGCAAAGACCCCTAGCAGATACAATGCCGATACAATAAAAGGCATAAAATACCGGTGCTCCTGCTGCCATGACGCGATCGCACCCTGTTGCTGCCACACCTGACCTCCTCCACGACCTGCAAGCGGTGCTTGATGACCTAAATAACTATCAACATGACCTCACCTACGAGGCAGCAAAAACGGCCTTAGAACAACTGCTGGCGGATTGTAGCGCCACTGCCGGTGAAACCTCACCCCTTGCCGGAGCGATCGCCCAGTTAGAAGATATGCTGGACAAACTCCACTACGGTGTGGTGCACATTGCTGTCTTTGGCCTAGTGGGGCGCGGTAAATCATCGCTTCTCAATGCCCTGCTGGGAGAGCCGGTCTTTGCTACAGGCCCCATCCACGGCGTGACCCAACAACAGGCAGCAGCACTGTGGCAGGTGTCTGACCCTGAAGGACACAGGCGATCGCCCATTCGCCTCATTGACACCCCCGGGCTGGATGAGGTCAACGGTGCCGAACGGGAAGCGCTAGCTCGGCAGGTGGCACAACAGGCGGATTTGATCCTCTTTGTGGTGGCCGGAGACCTGACGCGGCTGGAGTACGAGAGCCTCAGTCAACTGCGCGCCGCCAGTAAGCCCATGCTGTTGGTGTTTAACAAGGTGGATCAGTATCCAGAGGTTGATCGCCAAGCTATCTATGCCAAACTTCGCGATGAGCGAGTTAAAGCACTCCTCTCACCTGAGGAAATTGTAATGGTGGCGGCGGCGCCCCTAGTGCCCCACGTGCAGCAGGATGCCCAAGGCCGGGTGCAGGTGACCATGACGGTGGGCGCACCCCAGATTGAGCCTCTGAAAGTGAAAATCTTGGAGGTGTTGGCGCGCGAAGGTAAGGCGCTGATTGCCCTAAACTCGATGCTATTTGCCAACCAAATCAGTCAGGAGTTAGCACACTATAAACTCACACTGCGGGAGCAGGAGGCTAACCAACTCATTTGGAAAGGGGCAGTGGCCAAGTCCTTGGCGATCGCCCTCAATCCGGTGACGGTGCTAGATATGGTCAGCAGTGCCGTCATTGACGTAACAACCATTCAACTGCTCTCACGCCTCTACGACATTGAGATGACAGAGGCGGGTGCCAAAGACCTGCTGCAAACCATTGCGTTGGCCATGGGCGGCATTAGTTTGGGGGATTTTGCGGCCAACCTTGGCCTCAGTGCTCTTAAGGGGACATTGGGGCTAGCGGCGCCCGTCAGCGGTGGGCTTGCCCTAGGGCCTTACCTTGCGGTGGCCATCACTCAAGCCAGTATTGCCGGGGTCTCATCCTATACGATGGGGCAAGTGGCGAAAACCTATTTTGCCAATGGCGCTGGTTGGGGAGGGGCAGGGCCGAAAACCGTCGTCCAGAAAATTTTAGGCCAACTCGATCAACGGCATCTCCTGAGCCGTCTCAAAAGCGAAATTCAGAGCCAACTGCGCCCGCCAGCTAGGGAAGAAGCTTTTTGACCGTTGCAATGAGTTGAGCGGGGTCAAAGGGCTTGGTAATGTAGGCATCGACCCCTTGCTTTTTTCCCCAGTGAATATCAAAGTCTTCGCTTTTCGTCGTGCACATAATCACTGGCACATTCTGCGAGGCTGGCTCCCCCTTCACCCAACGGCACAGTTCATAACCATTCATGCGGGGCATGACCACGTCGAGAATGATGAGATCCGGGCATTGCGCTTTGATTTTTTCTTGAGCTTCTAGGCCGTCCTCAGCTTCAATAACCTCGTAGCGTTGTTCCTTCATAATTTCGACAATCATTGCCCGGAGGGTAGGACTGTCATCAACAACCATGACTGTGGCCATAAAAGTTCTGCCTGATACCGCTAAGAAACGATACTGTGATTATGGATGAGGTGGAGCGTACATTATAATATTGCCCATGGTATAGCCTATCATTTCTTACCCTGTTTGCAAAAATTGGCGGCAGACACTACCGGTGACCCAAGAGGTCACGAAACAGATCCCCTAGGGCGTGGCTAAACTCAGCAACGGTGCGAGGGGGCTGGCGCTGGCGGCGCCACGAGGGAGGGAGGCTCAACCAGAGGTTTAAGAGGGTGGGGATGCCAAGGCATTGGCTGCTAGCCTGCGTCTGCCATTGATCAAAGACCACATCGGAGCAATCGCTGACAACAACGTGGCCGTCGGCAAGAATAATAATCCAATCGGCCCAGCAGTAGGCAAAGTCAAGGTCGTGGGTTGCAATCACGATGGTGGTGCCAGCGGCATGGATGCGATCCAGCACCGCCCTAAGGTGCTCCGTTTGGGTGTGATCTAAATAGGTCGTTGGTTCGTCAAGGAGGAGCAGGGGGGGGGCTAAGGCCATCACCCCCGCCAGTGCGACGCGGCGCTTTTGTCCCAAGCTCAGGTGGTGCAGCGGACAATCAGCTAACTCCAGTAGCTCAAATTCCCGCAGGGTTTGCTCAAGGCGGGCTTCAATTTCAGGGGTGGGTAGGTCTAAATTGCACAAACCGTAGGAAATATCCTCCGCCACGGTGGCGGCCACCAATTGTTGCTCTGGGTCTTGAAACCCTAGCCCCACTCGCTGCCGCCATTGCCGCAATGCTGCGGGTTGATGCACGAGTCGCTGTCCTTGCCAGTACACCTCACCGCGATCGCAGCGGTAGAGTCCTGCCGCCACGTAAAAGAGGGTGGATTTGCCAGAGCCATTCAGACCCAGTAGGGCGGTTTTCCGACCAGCACCAAGCGCCACCGAGCAGTCTTGCAACACCGGTGTTAGGGTGTTGGGGTAGCGAAACCAAACGTGGCGAAACTCCAGCAGCGGTACAGACATGGTCTCAACCAAGGATACGATTGACTAGCAGCAGCAGGCCACCGCCAAGTCCTGCTTCCACAGCATACCGCTGGGAGTATGCGTAGGGCGGCGATCGCCACACCCGAAACTGTCCCGTAAACCCGCGACTCAGGAGTGCAAGGTTTGTGCCTTGGTAGCGCTGTAAGGACTGCCGAAACAGTTGTGCTGCCAACAGGCTGAGGCTATAGAGCCAGCGCGATCGCCGTTGATACCCCCCCCGTGCCCGCTGTGCGAGCTGGAGGCTGACGGCTGTGTCCAGCAGAATAAAAATATAGCGATACATGAGCATCAAAATATCCAGCAGAAAGGAGGGGACTGAGCGCCGCTCAAGTACCCCTAGCAGTTCTGGAAAGGGGGTCGTGAAAAGGATAAAGACCAAACAGCTACTGGCCACCAAGGTGCGCAGCCCCACCCCAAGGGCTTGAGTGACCTGTGCCTGCGGAATAAAGACCGACCATCCACCAACACTGAGGCGTCCCAGCAGTGGCTCTGTTGTTGTCGTCACTAAGCTTGTGGGTGCCACCTGCACTAACAGGCTGGGCAGGCTCAACACCCAAAATAGGGCGATCGCCCCGAGCACCGCAGCATAAACCCGCCACGGGATGCGAGCATAGCCAACAACCCAGACACTGAGCCAGAGCCACAACAGCCCTTGACTGAGAGGATGGGCAAAAAACGTAAACAGGAGCAGGGCGATCGCAAAAAGGAGCTTCTGCTCGGGCGGTATGTGCCGTAGCCCATTCCGGTAGGCGTAGGAGTCAAGGTGATGGTGCATGCAGCACGCTACCGTTACTTCTCCCGGCGAATTTGAAGACGTTTTTGGCGGTGGCGCTCGGTGTATTGCCCCACCACAAAGCCAATCACCCCCGCCCCCAGACTGGCTTGCAGGACAAAGAGTAGTGACTCAACCTCCGCACTCTGGGGTTCAAACACCGGCGTAGCCCAAGGAGTATAATCGGGTGCAATGTCGGTAATGAGGTCTTCCGCTTGGGCGTCGGCACCTTCAAACTCGGCGTTAACAAACAGCAGCGGTGCTGCCCCAAGGAGCACAACGGCACCAAGCAGCAGCCAAACCTGCTTCGCTTTCGAGTTAACCATGGTGACCACGCTCCTGTAACAGATTAAGGGTGCGTAATTCTGCTGCGCAGTAAGTGGTGAGCCAGTTCCAGACTAAAACCGTCAATAGACCCTCACTAATGGCAAGGGGAATTTGGGTGATGGCAAACACGGCGGCAAATTTGCCAAACGCGGCTGCCACCCCGCCAACACTATCGGGAAAGGCTAGGGCTAACTGCCATGCGGTGAGGGCATAGGTAATGACATTAGCGGCAAACGCAGCAGTAAACAGGGCGATCGCCGGCTTTCCGGTCAGACGCAAGATGCCGTTATAGCAGCCCCATGCCACCCATGGCCCGACCACTGCCATGGAAAAGCCGTTGGCACCCAAGGTGGTCAAGCCACCGTGGGCAATGAGCAACGCCTGAAACAGCAAGACCAACGTGGCCAACACCGTCATGATCGGTGGCCGAAAAAGAACCGTTCCTAGGGCAATTCCCGTCGGGTGGGACGAGCTACCGGTGACCGAGGGAAGTTTTAACGACGATAAAACAAATGCATAGGCACCCGCCAATGCGAGTAGTAGGGTGGACTCGGGCTGTGTCTTCACCTGTTGCCGCAGTGACCAGAGTCCCCATCCCAAAAATGGCAAGAACCCTAACCACCAGCCCAGCGCCCAGCCAACGGGTAAAAACCCTTCACTGATGTGCATTGCCACTGCCGCCCTCGGGCTGGCAATCACCATATACATCACCAGCAGGGCGATCGCCCCCAGCAGAGGGAGCCGCTTCCATTGCCTGACTTTCATTCATCTGTACCTCGCAGATATGCAACAATCCTCGGCGGGCATCCTGACTCAGAGCGGCCAAAAACCGTCATCACAGTTGCGGGACAGCGCCGGACTTGCACCGGACTTTCCCCCTTGCGTTCTGTGGCTGCTCCCCACAGAAACCGATTAGCGCTATTATAGGTCAGGACTGCTCGGTTACCCTTGGAAGCGTTTGCGCCTCAATGCAGGATGTCAACCCAATCGCGGCCAATGCGCACCGTTACATCCGACGAAATCACCCCAGTCGAGTTGGCCGACACCCGCCCAACCCCCAATACAGAGCGCACCATTTGAGCTGCACCCAAATCTCCTTGCTGCGCCAAGACTTCGGTTGCGGCGGCTTCTTGGTGCCAGTCATCGCTAATGATGACATTGCTGTAGCCATGATGGTATAGAAAGTCCGCCATATCTTGAGCCGCATCGGGACTCCCCGAGGCATTTTGCAAGGCAATGCGTACCGAACCACTTTCACTCCAAGTGGGGTCGGCTGCCACTGAGGGCGATCGCGCTGCAAAGTGAGTCTCAACGATGCGATCGATCCCGTCGTAGTCAAGGAGCCAGTAGCTGGCATCGTACCCATCACCACTAAACCGCCCGGGCAAGAGAATCATGCGCAGATTCTCAGGATCCGTGCGCAGGCTAAATTGGGCGATCGCCATCAGTTCGCCAAAGGTCAAATCGGTATCTACGTGTTTCTGGAGAACCTCGTGGAGTTGGGGGAGCCGCGTCAACATGACTGGATTCGCTAGTTTCGTTTGCAGCGCCTTGATCAACATTTGCTGGCGTTGTGCCCGGCCAATGTCACCGAGGTCATCGTAGCGAAACCGTACAAAGCCCTCAGCCTGCTCACCGTTGAGGGTTTGTAATCCAGGGTAAAGATCAATGTAGAGTTTTTGGGTGTGATCACTGTAATACATCCGCTTGGGAACATTGACCTCTACGCCCCCCACCAAATCCACAAGGGCACGAAACGCTCCCGGGCCAATGCGAATGTAGCGATCAACCGGAGTGTAGTTCAGGGTTTGACTCACCACCTTGGCAACTAGGGGGACATCACCATAGACATTGGCCGCATTGATTTTATCAACCCCATAGCCCGGAATGTCAACGCGACTGTCCCGAGGAATACTCAACACTGTGATGGTGTTGTCATCAGGGTTAAACCGCGCCAGCAAAATAGTATCGGTGCGGCCACGGAAACTTTCTGGCGAGCCTTCCGGTGCCCCCAAAACCTTGTCAACCCCTAGCACCAATAAATTGATAGGCCGACTCATCTTCCCTTGCAAGCTGCGAGCCATCACCTCAAAAAAAGAGGCCTGCGTATCGCCTCCCTGCTCTGCTTGAAAAGGCGACAGTAAGACAACACTCATTCCCGCAAAGGCCGAAATTAAAGACACCGTACCAAAGGCCGCCATCCAACCCAACACTCGCCATGGCGATCGCCGCGATCGCGCCTTAGTGTGCAGCGCCACTGCCTTTGCCCCTCGAGCCGCCGGAGCCGGATTCACTCGCTTGACCTGTTTAACGCCTCGTGCCACAACGTTAACTCCCACAACCTGCGACAGTCCCTAGGACTGGTGGACTCAATTGATGTTTCTAGTGTACGGGATGGATCACAAATCCAGTATTTATACTTAGGTACTTAAGTAGTCCGCAAAAAGGAATGGGTTCCGCAAGTTAGCCCCGCAGCCGCCCTGATTTCTGAGGACAACTCCCAAGTAACGGAGAGCGATCGCCATCGTTTAGTTCGCTATTATGCTGCCGCCTAATCAGTTTTGAAGACCACTAAAACTAGGCGTAAAACGGTAACGCGATCGCCCCGCTGGTACCCCCTGCCACTATCTGCCACGATTATGTATCGGACAATCCGCTAAGATTTGTATTAGTAGAGAGACGCATCTAGGCGTTGATGGGATTTTAAGGATTGTTACATTGACTCAGCCCGCTACTTCCCCCCTTGCCACCCCCCCAGCCGAGGAACAGGATCTGCAACGACAACTCATTGTCATCCTTGACTTTGGCTCTCAATACTCGGAACTCATTGCGCGGCGGATTCGGGAAACCCACGTTTACTCTGAGGTCATCTCCTATCGCACCAGTGCGGATCAGCTGGCACAGCTTGCCCCGAAGGGGATTATCCTTTCTGGGGGGCCAAACTCGGTTTACGATGACCACGCGCCGCAGTGTGACCCCGCTATTTGGGAGCTAGGGATTCCCATTTTGGGGGTGTGCTACGGCATGCAGTTGATGGTGCAGCAGTTGGGAGGCACTGTCGAGCGAGCAACGGCGGGCGAGTACGGTAAAGCAGCATTAAGCATCGATGACCCCACCGATCTGCTGACTAATGTTGAGCAAGACACCATCATGTGGATGAGCCACGGCGATAGTGTCTCTAAATTGCCGCCGGGCTTCCGCCGGTTGGCCCACACCCAGAATACTCCCATGGCGGCGATCGCCCACCCAGAGCGCAAGCTTTACGGGGTGCAGTTTCATCCTGAGGTGGTGCATTCCATCGGGGGCATTGCCCTAATTCGCAACTTTGTCTATCACATCTGTGACTGCGAACCCACCTGGACCACCGCAGCATTTGTGGAAGAAGCGATCCGTGAAGTGCGCGCTAAAGTAGGCGACAAACGGGTGTTGCTGGCACTCTCCGGCGGTGTTGATTCCTCTACCTTGGCCTTTTTGTTGCACCGTGCCATTGGTGATCAACTCACCTGTATGTTTATTGACCAAGGCTTCATGCGCAAAGGGGAACCGGAGCGGCTCCTAAAACTCTTTCAGGAGCAGTTTCATATCAAGGTAGAGTACGTGAATGCCCGCGATCGCTTCTTGGCACAGCTACGGGGTGTCACCGACCCCGAGGAAAAGCGCAAACGCATTGGCCATGAGTTTATCCGCGTCTTTGAAGAAGAATCCCGACGCCTAGGTCCCTTTGATTACTTGGCTCAAGGAACGCTTTACCCCGATGTTATTGAGTCTGCCAACACCAATATTGATCCCCAAACTGGCGAGCGGGTAGCCGTTAAAATTAAGAGTCATCATAATGTCGGTGGCCTGCCCGAAAATCTGCGATTTAAGCTGGTGGAGCCGTTGCGCAAACTCTTCAAAGACGAAGTGCGCCAAGTGGGTCGCTCCCTAGGCTTACCGGACGAAATTGTGCGGCGACATCCCTTCCCAGGGCCTGGCCTCGCCATTCGCATTCTGGGAGAAGTCACGCCGGAACGCTTGGACATTTTGCGGGATGCTGACCTGATCGTGCGCCAAGAAGTGAACCGCGCCCAGATGTACCATGACTTTTGGCAAGCTTTTGCCGTGCTCTTGCCCATTCGCACCGTTGGAGTGATGGGAGATCAGCGCACCTATGCCTACCCGATTGTGCTGCGGTTTGTCTCCAGCGAAGATGGCATGACCGCCGATTGGGCGCGCACCCCCTACGATCTACTAGAGCGCATTTCTAACCGCATTGTTAACGAAGTGCCGGGGGTTAATCGCGTTGTTTACGACATTACCTCAAAGCCACCGGGCACTATTGAATGGGAATAGTACCCCTGAACATTGCCAGAGTAGAGGGCGATCGGTTTAACTGGGAAAGATGGTGGTGTGAGTAACGTTCCATGAGTCGTAAATGGACACTGGCGATCGGCCTTGGTACAGCTTTCTTAGTGCCTGTTGCCGCCGTGGCACAGCCGAATGCGCCACAATGGCAGATTGAAGTGCCTCCTAGCACCAATCCGACCTTTGAGGTTGCACCTACCCCAGCCACCACCCCTCAATGGCAGACCACCCCTCCGCTTCCGACAGAGCGGACATGGCAGCAGCCAACCCCTGAAGAGTTAGCCCAACCTATCTTGCCCCCCGTTGCCGAGGAACCCACACCAGCCCTAGTCGTTGTCGAAGAGCCTGCCTTCCGGATTCCTCCCTTGATGCGCCCCCCCACGCGGCTGTTTAACTTAGAAACCGCCAATATTCTCTTGGAGCAGACGGCAGAATTGCGGGGCGGGATTCGAAATTACGATCCAAAGGTTGCTGGAGGCGGCGGTGGTCTGCAAACCTTTTTTGGCTCCATAGACTATGCGTTTAATGACCGCTTGCAACTGAGTATTAGCGGCAATTATTTTGATGACCCCCTAGGCCGCCTTGTCAATGGACTGCAACCCAATGTCCAGTTGGGAGCCATTGCTGGCGGACTCAAGTATCAGGTTTATCGCAATGACACTGTGGCCGTTGCCCTTGCTGGCTCTGTTGAAGCAGTGCGAGTGCGGTCTGACAATTTCCTCTTTGTCCCTGGGGCAGACGTTGTGGGCACATGGACGGTGGCAGCCTCCCTCCAAGCCCCGATCACCTATACCCTTAACCCTCAATTGCAGTGGCACTTTACCCCCAATCTCACCTATTTTCCCGACACAATTAACAACGGTGCTGACTTCTACGGTACGAATTTTAACTTCGCTACGGGGCTGAGTTGGCAACCCCATCCCCGCTTTAACCTCTTTGCTGACCTGAATATGCCGGTGGGGCCGGGGGGGAATGCCGTGCGCAGTAGTAACGGTGCCATTGTTAACTTGCCGGTGTGGAGCGCCGGGTTCCGCCTCTTGGTTAACCCGTCGGTTAGTCTTGATCTTGCGGCCACCAATGCTTTTGGCATAACGCCAGCAACTCGCACCTTGGCCTTCCTGCCGGGTGCCGATCAAGTGGGGGTGATGGCAGGGTTGAGTTACACGCCTAATATTGGGCCTGACTTTGCGCCACCGTTCCTTGCGAGTTTTCGGCGTGGGCCACGGCAGCCGCTGAGCGATCGCGATCGCCAACTGATTCTAGATGGCATTACCCTTACCTCCGCTAGCACCCTCGATCCCGGGATGTTCCGCTTCAAAGGGAATACAGGCACCGTGGGCACAGGCGTTAACGTTGGCGTTGGATTAGCCTACGATGCCCAGTTTGCCGTGGCGATTGAGCAATTTGAACGCGGTGAAACCCTCATTGAAAACCTTAATTACAGCGGCAACCTGCAACTGGGGTTGGCCGCCAAGCTACGGTTTCTCGACCAAACCCAAGGGGATCCCTTTTCCTTGGCCTTTCAAGGTTCCTTTAACCGAGGCATTGCCCAAGGCGGTGGCAGCAGCCGCTCCATCGGTGGCTTAGAGCTAGCCTTTATGTTTCAGCCCACTGAACCCGTTGCCCTGTACTTCAACCCGAAGTTGGGGCTTTTTAACCCCAATCAGCAGTTAGTTGCAGGGATCGGGATGGGGGTCAATGTAGAAGTTGTCCGCAACGTCCAGCTGATGGCCGAGGCGACCCCTGTATTTGGCGAAACTGGCGTATTTAGTGCTGGGTTGCGCTACGTGATCCCGCAGTGGGGGTTAGGCATTGATCTCTACGGCAGTAATGCGGCGGGAACGAGTATCCCCAGTGGCGGTTTAGTGGGGCAAGGCTCGCCCGGCGTGGGGGTCAACCTGCATTGGTTATTTGGAGGTTCAAGTCGGCGCAATGATCAAAAATGACATCTGGATTCGCACAATGGCAGCTCAGGGGATGATCCAGCCCTTTGAGGGTCAACTGGTGCGGCGGCTGGCCGATCAGCCGGTGATTAGCTTTGGCTTGTCGTCCTATGGGTACGATATTCGCCTCAGCCCCAAGGAATTCCGTATTTTCCGCCATGTCCCCGGTACGGTCGTTGACCCAAAGAACTTTAATCCTGCCAACCTAGAGTCAGCCCCATTACACAGCGACAACAGCGGTCAATTTTTTATTCTGCCGGCTCACTCCTACGGGTTAGGGGTTGCCCTAGAGCGGTTGCAGGTGCCTGAAAATGTAACGGTGCTCTGCATTGGCAAAAGCTCCTATGCCCGGGCAGGGATTATTGCCAACCTCACCCCCGCTGAAGCCGCTTGGCGAGGTCACTTAACGCTGGAATTCTCTAACTCCTCAAGTGCCGATTGCCGCATCTATGCCAATGAGGGAGTAGTACAGCTGCTGTTTTTTGAAGGTGAACCCTGCGATGTTAGCTATGAAACCCGGCAGGGCAAGTATCAAGATCAGCCGGAGGCGGTGACGTTGGCGCGAGTTTAACAAATGTCGTAAGAAGTCCCCGATTCTACCGCAGGTGAATCGTGTGATGAATGGCGACCCATAAATCAACGTGCGTAGCACATCCTCTTTGCTATCTGGTAGGATATTATCAGTAACATCCAAAGACGCTAAATGTTGCAAGCGTRGGTTGGATAGGCTCTGAACTTGTACGCTTGCAACATTTAGCGTCTTTGGATGTTACTGATAATATCCTACCAGATAGCAAAGAGGATGTGCTACGCACGTTGATTTATGGGTCGCCATTCATCCCACGATTCACCTGCGGTAGAATCGGGGACTTCTTGCGACATTTGTTAAAATGATGTGCGGAATTCCCGACCGTCTAGACCGTGGGGATGGATAGCACCCCCTGATTGGCTCTGGATATACTGTTTCACTATTTCTAGGGGTGCACCACCGCACGAAACAATACACTTGGAATTATGCCAGAGTTTTGCTTTCCCCCAATATACCTTGTCTATTTCTGCTTTGAATTGCTGTCTCAACACTCAACTTGATGCTGACTTTAGGGACGAGACCAGATGAGAAATGTTGTTATCGGGATGCAAATCAATCAATAGATGCACATGATCTGACTCACCATGAAATTCCGTTAGCCAGCTGCGATTCGCAGATAGCACGCATTCTAAAATAGGTTTCATTGCGTCTAACATTGGCTGAGTCAGAATTTTACGCCAGTATTTCGTAACAAACATGATGTGTAGGTAAATTCTAAACACAACATGAACACCGCTTCTAAGCTGGTTCATCCAATCCCTACAACTTCAATGCGTGCTAGACTAACTAATTGTACACAGGCGACTGAAGTGTATAACGTGGACAGCAACACCACTGTAAATAGAAGACAGACATTTCGACTGTACCCAACCAAAGGACAGGAGAAACTCTTGTTGTCTGCCCGTCGCTTGCACTGTTATTGGTAGAATGCTTGCGATCGCCCACCGTTTATACAAGAGTTGTTTCTGAAGCCTAACCGCAGAGTCTGTTTGTAAGCGTTCTGCAATAGGAATATCTTGATCCATGCTCACACCCGCTAAGCGTGTTTCCTGTTTCGAGGATATATGATACTTGTCTAAAAGGTGCTCTCCACGGGGTTGAGCAATTCCCAGAGTCGTAGGGTACCATCGTCGCTGCTACTCAACCAAACATGATGCTTTTCACTATAAATCAAGCCAGTAATAGCCGATTCATGACCGGCTAATATACCGACTAAGGATTGAGAAGGAATAGACCAAAGCTCAATGGAACCTTCATGGTTGCCGAAAGCTAATATATTATGTGATTGACTTATTGCTACTGAGCGAATAAATAAAGAATTTGTAATCCACTGGCGATCTAACTCACCGGTAATTAACCAAATACAAATTTGCCCATTTTGGCTAGCCGTTATAATCCTTGAGTTATCAGGAGCTACCGTTAATGCAGAAACAGGATTGCTGGAGACCTTAAAACGGTGTAATAATTCGCCAGTATTGGCTTGTTGGATATAAACTATAGAATCTTGTCCAATACTAATGACTAATTTGCCGTCACTGGTTGTCGTTAATGCTCTTAATCCACTTTTATGCTGGCAAATTGGTCATCCACCACTTTTTTTTTGATAAATTCCAAAGACGAATAATACCATTTTGGCTACCACTTAAAAGATGGGAGCAATTGTGGGGAAAAGCTAGAGAAATTGTTGATTCCTGATAACTAGCTAGGGTTTGAAGTAATGAACCAGTTCTTGAATGCCAAATTTTGATATTACCTGATGCTGCGGCACTGGCTAGTCGTTCACCATCATAACTCCAAGTCAACGATTGAACACGACTTCGATGAGCTTGCACCTCATGGAAGCATTGCTTACTTTTAAGATTCCAAAAAAGTATTTTGCCATCACAATGACCTGTCACCAAAATTAGCTGATTAGGGGACAGCGCCATCGTTGTGAAACCATTGTGGCTAGCCCCTAAGACTGAGTGCAGCGCCAAGTTTGAAGCTGACTGGCAGACGAAGACTCATCACGAGCATTAGACCTAGCGTTCGGTGCTGATTCAGTGTTCTGAAACTGAGCTTTTAGTTCTAAAGCCTTGGCTTTTTTGAGATCAGCAGTAGCGGATAGCTCCAAGCCTAAAACTGAGTAGATGAAACCACGATGGCGGTAAGCCTCTACATAGTTTGGGTTTAAGCGAATAGCAGTTGTAAAGTTCGCAATTGCCTCTTGATAACACTGCTTTTTTGCATACTGACACCCCAAGTTATAAAACTCTACTGCACCAGTAGCGCGAGTCTGAACACTAAGATCACCAGAAGAAGATGTTGTTGAATCCGAAATTGCTTGACACTGTTGATCTTTGTATTCCAGAAGCTTTTCATAGGCGATATTAATTTTTTTGATATTCTCTTCAGCGTTTGTTTTTAGAACTGAATCATGGGGGTACAAGTCAGGATGCCAACGACGTACCAGACGACGGTAGGCTAACTTGATTTCTTCAATAGAAGCGTCTGGGGTTAATTCTAGTACTTTCCAGTATTTTTCTAAATTCAGCATCTGAATTAACCGTTCGTTTATCTTGATTACACTGTTTTAATCACTGAGATCGAACCTGAAATATTGCTGCTAGTTCATAAGGCTGCTGAATATCTTTATATTGAGATTCATATTGAGAAAAAATATTAACTTGATAGTCTGTTCCCATATCTATCAGTGGGATTTTAACGTCTCTTTGAGAGCGTAAGACTTTCAAATCTTTTTGTTGATTACTTGATTGATGTATTGGTTGATAAGTGGCGACTACATCAACTTCTAAGGGAGCACGAAGAGTAATTTCATCGAAATGCTTAAGGCTGATGGTATAGTCTTTAGGTTCAACAAGCTCTAACTTCTGATCAAAGAAATGTGGTTTTAGAAGAGGAAATTTTTCAAATGCTTCCCGTGTTATTTTTTGCGGTAATAATTGCCACTCAGGAATTTCAGGAAAGTGAGAATATTGGACATCATAACGAATGTTATGGGTAATCCAAACATAAGCAATTCTAGCTTTGTCTTGCTCAGTATTAGCACGTTGAGACAAAATCGCAGCTAATCTTCTAACCGATGTTCCAGTGTAAGGAATATGTTTACCATCAAAATCTATTTTTTCAAAGTTGACTTGAGATAGCCCTGAGCCACTAATTTCAGATGCTTTTGGAATGCGATGAATTGGAGGAACTAAAGGTGAAATACTAAATACTGTTGGTGTATTGATTGCTATTTGTCTTGATGCATCGGTTGACAAAAATAGATTAGCTGCTTGTTTATTTATTTTGTTGGCAATAATGATGAGAGTAAGGATACCAAGGGACAAGGATAGCCATTGAGCAAATACGCTGTAGCTGTAGGCTTTACCTCGATATCTAGGGGAACGTTTCATGAGCCTTATTCTATGCTCTATGCTAATTTTGAGTCAAAACGATGTTCACCGCAACGGTAGTCCTAAAGATGTAAGGATAGGCAAGAGACGTTGTCTCAATTACCAGTGCTATTCAGTACAAGCCAATGCGGCTAACACTCGTTGCCGCGCCTTATGATACTGCTGGAGCCGTTGCCAATCCCATTCGGTTAAGTGGATGAGTCGGGTGGCATCCATGTTGTCTTCTAAGTCATACAACTTGACTTGGGTGGCCAAAGGATTTGTGAGGATGCGATCAATAAATTCATCATAGGTCTCGTTTGGACGACGACTCAGGCAATCAATCGCAGCAACAATATCGGCTGGGAACCCTGCAGCAGCCAATTGATCTAATGTCCAGTCCGTATCTTCAACCACATCATGTAACACAGCAACGATTTTTTCGGCCTGTGTTGCCCCTCGCATCATCATCCGCAACGGATGCAAGATGTAAGGATTGTTGGCTTTGTCGAATTGGTGTTGATGAGCTGTTGCAGCGATGGCGATCGCGCTAGCAAGTAAAGCAGGGGCGTTGTCCAACATTTTTCCAAGGCTCCGTTTCAATCCTTGATCGCCCCGAAGGACGATCGCAACTCGCCGTTACCCCAGTCTAGCGTCCCCAAGTTTTGGTTTCAATCCTCGATCGCCGCGTCAGCCGGGTCTGCCATTCGCAGCAAAACCTCTGAATCACCTTGAGACATTTTTGCTGCCTGCGCTTGGCGGCAATGTTCCGCCCGCTGGCGATCGTATCCCAAGCTAAATAAAGCAAGCGTAGTCACCCCAAACTTTGACACTCAGTAATGGGTTCATAGACAGTACTCGAGCTATAGCGTATGAATACTCCTCCACCTGCTACGGGAGGTGGCGGTGTCTTAATTAGAAGGATTTATCCCTCCCGACAGGCGGTATTCTCGCCGTGTTCTGGGAACTTTTGCCCAGAGACACCCCCAAGTCGTTTCCGCTATGGGGCTTTGAGTGACACCTTGACCCAGAGTCCGACCTATATGAAGCGACTCTCTAGGATTTATAGGGTGCTTCTCCATCACTTGAGAGGTCGTGTCTCCGAAGTGTTCGGAGCTCTCAGTTCCGCCCTTTACCGTACCGCTCAAGATGTATAGCATCATACCATAGAAACCGCCGCTCCTTGACCCCCACCTGTTCCGAGGTGGGGGAATGCGTTGCTAATTTTGTTCAATCCTCGTCACCAGTTACACAGCCGGTGATGCTCAAGGTCTAGTTTAAGCTGGACTCGTTTTAGGTCTCGACTCAAGAGGATGTTTTTTGTTGGTTTTTTCTTGATTGTCATAATAAATTTATAGTTGGTTCAATAATGGGTATAAGCTGGCGCAGTCACAAAGGAGACTAGTATGGATGACCTGACGCTGCCACAGCAATTGAGCTTTCCGTGGAATCCAGTTGTGACTGAGAACCAAGTGACACTGGCTCATTCTGTTGCCGATAGCCCCCAACAGCGTGTCCAACAACTAGAGCAGATCCTTGATCAATGTCAAACCTATATTGATGAACTCAAGCAACAACTCCGTAATCAGCAGTTTCTAGAAGACTTGCTAGCCCGCACTGAAGAAACCGCCCTCATCCAGCAGCAGGCCATCCTCACCCTACAAGAACAGCTTCACTCCCAAGCCACCTGCGCCCACCAGTTAGCAGAAATGACCAGTCGTCGCCAATCTTTGGAGATCATGGTGCAACAATCGCAAACTGAAATTCAGCACTTACATCAGGAGGTGGATCGGCTGCTGCACATTCAAGATGCTCTCGAAGCAAAATTAGTCAACAGTCATCGGTTGCTGCGGCAACGGGAGCACGACTTACAATTACTGGAATCGCAGCAACGGCAAGCTCATGAAGAAAAAGGGCTGCTCCAAACTCGCCTAGAGCAACTGCAACAAGAACTTAGCGATCGCGAAAATGACATCCGTGATCTGAGCAGTCGCCTGACTCAAGCCAATTACCTGATTGAGACCCAAGAACGAGTCATTAGTGCCCTGCAACAAACTCAAGGTCAAGAGTCCAGCAAAAATACAGTAATTCAGGGGCTTAGTAAAACCCTCTTGAAAACCCAAAAGACGCTGCAAGACCTAGAGCAAGAGTACCAGCTTCAGCGGCTGCAATACATGAAAGTGCAACACTACACCCAAGAGATAGAAGGTCGCTCCACGCAGCAACAGGCACGCCTCCAAAAGTTGGAAGCTCAGGTAGCCGAGCTTCAAGAGCAAATTCTGCATCAAGCCCAACAAGCCCGCGAGCAGGAAACCGCCATTCAGCATTGGAAGGATCGCTATAGCGCAGCGGAACGGGTGATTAGTCAACTGCAACAGGTGATTACCCAAATGGCGGCGGATAAGCCCACGCCACTCAATTCCCTACCATCAGGAAGCAGCTCCTAGACGTAATTGAGAGATCGATCGGGGTTCGCTATACTAATTCATAGTCGTTATGAGTTTGTTTTATGCTGAAGTTTATTGGCTGGGCGGGTAGTTTACGGGATGGCTCTTACTCACAAATGGCCTTGGACGCAGCGATCGCCAAAGCAGCGGCTCAGGGAGCCACCGTAGAGCGGCTGGATCTACGGCAACTGAACCTCCCCTTCTGTACTGGAGCGGATCACTACCCCGATCACCCCGATGTAGCAGTATTTCAGGCCAAAGTTACGGCAGCGGACGGCATTCTGCTGGTGACCCCTGAGTACCACGGTAGTGTCAGTGGGGTGCTGAAGAATTCCCTTGACCTGCTGAGCTTTCCGGAACTCAGTGGCAAGGTGGTCGCCATGATCAGTGTGCTGGGTGGCCAGGCAAACAGTAACGCCCTCAACGACCTGCGGGTGATTCTCCGCTGGGTACATGCATGGGTAATTCCAGAGCAGGTGGCGATCGGTCAAGCGTGGCAAGCGTTTACGCCAACAGGTCAACTCAAGGACGCTAAACTGGACGAGCGGCTAGACAAACTGATTACCAGTTGGCTTCAGACGACCCAACAATTGCGGCAACCCGTCTCCTCAACCTAACTGAACCTAACTGAGATCCTCCTGTAGCCATTGAGCTACCTGTTTGGCATGGTAGGTGAGGATCACATCTGCCCCTGCCCGCTTAAACCCGAGCAGGGTTTCCAAGACCACTTTTTTCTCATCAATCCAGCCATTGCCAGCGGCGGCCTTAACCATGGCGTATTCCCCAGAGACATTGTAGGCTGCCACCGGCACATCACTCACCTGCTTAAGCTGAGCAATCACATCCATGTAGGCTAGGGCAGGCTTAACCATGACCATATCTGCCCCTTCTTCAAGATCTAGGCTCACTTCCCGCACAGCTTCGCGCACATTGGCTGGATCCATCTGATAGGTTTTTTTATCGCCAAATTTCGGGGCTGAATCTAGGGCATCCCGAAACGGTCCATAGTAAGCCGAGGCATACTTAGCTGAGTAGGCAAGGATACCCACGTGGGTGTAGCCCGCTGCATCTAAGCCCGCGCGGATTGCGCCGATGCGACCATCCATCATATCTGAGGGGGCAACAAAATCCGCACCGGCGGCGGCTTGACTGACGGCTTGTTTCACCAGTACCGCAACGGTTTCATCGTTGAGGATTTCACCATTTTTGACGATGCCGTCATGACCTTCACTGCTGTAGGGGTCTAGCGCCACATCCGTAAAGATGAGTAGGTCTGGCAGGACGGCCTTGATGGCGCGCACCGATCGCTGCACCAGTCCCTCCGGGTTGTAGCTTTCTGTGCCTGCATTGTCTTTCAAGGCTTCGGGGACAAGGGGAAACAGGGCGATCGCCCCAATGCCTAAAGCATAGACATCTTTTAGCTCCAGAATGAGGCGATCAAGGGTATAGCGAAAGCAACCGGGCATCGAGGGGACTTCTTGAACCTGATCGTCCCCTTCCATCACAAAGACTGGATAAATCAAATCGGCGCTGGAGAGGGTATGTTCGCGCACGAGACGACGTAGTTGAGGGGTACGGCGCAACCGCCGCGGGCGATGGGTTAGATCCATAAATTCTCAATTAAAATGGAATGCGCTAAAAAGTGTCTAGCAAACACGATCAGGTTGATTATCCCATTTCCGTGCTGCATTTTAGAGGGCTTCTGCTTTCACATCAACCGTGGTTTCCGGTACATCCGCGCGACTTTTTTTGCTTTTGAGATGCTCAATAACAATCTGGGTGACCTCACTGGCCAAAATCATCATTACGGTAATGTCATCCAACTGGCCAATCACAGGAATCAAATCTGGGGCAATATCGATAGGGCTGAATAGATAGACAAAACTAGCAATAATGATGAGCCAGCGGTATTTAGGGTGACGTAGCAATGTCCGATACCAGTTGTAAAACGCAGCCATAGGGGCAAAACCTCAGAACCTAATTTCTATTATGTCGTGCTCCTTGCCGTAGGGTTTGTTGACTGCTGATGAATCCTGCATGGGTTCGACACTGGCGTGCTAAGGGTTGCGACCGCACTCCATATATCTATAGATGCAAGAACTGTATCTTGCGCTCTCGCCACGGCCAAACCGTTTCCTTAAGCCCCTGTCGCGCCTATACTATAGAGGAGTCCCCATCTAATCAACAGTTTGTTATTGTTGGCCAATGATTGATCTTAGTGCCTTAAAGCGAGATTTGACAGCTCTGAACACTCGTCTGGGTCACGCCCAGCACTATCTTTGACCCTGCGGCGCTCACTGCTAAGATTCACGATCTTGAGCATACGGCAGCCCAGCCTGACTTTTGGACTGATCAAGCTGCTGCCCAAGCGACTCTGCAACAGCTTACTGAGGCTAAGGAAGCTCTAGCGCAACTCTCAAGCTGGCAAAAGAGTGTTGAGCATGTTGAAGCTGCGCTGGAACTGCTGGAGCTAGAGAGTGATCCGGGGCTTTACGATGAGGCGATCGCCCTGCTGCAACAGCTAGAGGCACAACTCAGTCGTTGGGAACTAGAACAGCTTCTGAATGGCCCCTACGATAAAAATAATGCCATCCTAACGATTAATGCTGGAGCAGGGGGCACCGATGCCCAAGACTGGGTGGAAATGCTGCTGCGTATGTACACCCGCTGGGCAGAGCGACAGGGGTACCAAACCCACATTGCTGAATTATCGGAGGGGGAAGAAGCTGGCATTAAGTCTGTAACGTTGGAAGTTAAAGGTCGCTATGCCTACGGCTATTTACGCTCAGAAAAGGGAACGCATCGCTTGGTGCGAATTTCTCCCTTTAATGCCAATGGCAAGCGGCAGACTAGTTTTGCTGGCGTGGATGTCATGCCAGAGTTGGATCAGTCCGTCACCCTTGAGATTCCAGAAACAGACCTAGAGATCACGACGTCCCGCAGTGGCGGCAAAGGAGGGCAAAATGTCAACAAGGTGGAAACGGCGGTGCGCATTGTCCATAAACCCACTGGCCTAGCTGTGCGCTGCACTCAGGAGCGATCGCAACTGCAAAACAAAGAAAAGGCACTGGCCATCCTCAAGGCAAAGTTACTGGTGATTGCCCAAGAGCAAAAAGCGAAAGAGATTGCCGATATTCGCGGCGATGCCGTGGAAGCCGCGTGGGGCACGCAAATCCGTAACTACGTGTTTCACCCCTACCAGTTGGTTAAAGACCTGCGCACTGAGGTAGAGAGCACCGCTGTGCAAGATGTGATGGACGGCGATATTGATAGATTCATTCAAGCGTACTTGCGGCAGCAAACCGATGCCTAGAAAAATTCCATCGCCTATCTCAATCATGGTGAACTACCGCTCATCATCGCTACGCGATAGATAAGCGGCTTCCTTGTTCAACGGGGACAGCATCTAGCAAAACCGAAGTTTTACCAGATGTCTTACGTCCCCTCCCAAAGGCAGTAGAGCTAGTTCCTAACTCCAATATCCGCAAGGCTTCATTTCTTATGTTGATTGCAGCATTTATATCCCTATCATGCTCTGTATTACAAACATCACAGGTCCAATTGCGAACATCAAGCGGTAGGTTACCCACTTGATTGAGGCAAACATGACAGGTTTTTGAGGAAGGAAAGAAACGGTCTACTTCTTGATAAACCTTTCCTTCTCTTTCAGCTTTGTACTTGAGCATGGTACAAAACATCCCCCAGCCAGCATCACTAGTCGCTTTGGCTAGCTTGGGATTTCGCACCATCCCTTTCACATGCAGATTTTCTACAGCAATCACTTGGTTTTCGTTGACTATCTTGCGGGATAGCTTGTGCAGAAAATCTTCACGACAGCGAGCTATTTTATGGTGAACGCGAGCGACTCGCTTTCGAGCTTTATCTCGATTGTTGCTTCCCTGCTTTTTGCGAGAAAGCTTCTTCTGTTTGCGCTTTAGGTTACGAGCATGTTTGGCTAAGTGCCGAGGATGATCAAACTTTGAGCCGTCGCTCGTAATTGCGAAGTGAGTCAGCCCTAAATCTATGCCTATTGCTTCCCCCTCAGGACTAGGAGGAGGTTGCTCTCGGCCATCCTCAACAAGGAGGGACACATAGTACCTCCCATCTGGATTGAGCGAAACCGTAGCCGATTTGATTTTTCCCTCAAACTCTCGATGTTGACAGCAGTACAATTTCCCAACGTTTCCAAGGAGTTTAACGTCATCCCCTTCTACTTTGACGTTTTGAGGGTAGGTCATCGATTGACGACCTTTTTTGGATTTGAATCTTGGTAGCTTAGCTCTTCCCTCGAAAAAGTTCTTGTAAGCCGTGGATAAATTTAGAGCCACAACCTGCAAGCACTGCGAGTAAGCTTCCTTCAGCCAAGGGTGCTCCTTCTTTAAGCTAGGGAGTACTCCCTGAATAGCTGAGCGTGATAACCCTTTCCCAGTTGATTGGTAGGTTTCTTGGCACAAGTTGAGCGAATAATCCCACTACCAGTGACAGCAGCCAAAGCTTTTGGCTAGGGCTAATCTCTGTTCGTTGGTTGTTTTTATTGGCCGCAATTCATCTCCCGATTCACCTGCGGTAGCATCGGGGACTTCTTGCTACATGTCGTTAAATCACAGGCAAGAGGAAAGTGATGGGTTTTGCCACACGCCAACGGTCATGCAGCACCGAAGCGCTGAACAATTTGACGGTGAACAGTGAAATAGCCTGACACACAATGCTGGAGATGAGGTTTTAGCAGGATGTGGGCGTGTGCAAGAGTATGGAAGGGAATAGAGGGATAGAGGTGGTGCTCGGCATGGTAGGGCATGTTCCACATCAGCAGGCGAACCGGCCATAGGGTGAGGGTGGTGCGGGTATTGGTCAGGCCATTGCTATCTTGGGTGCAATCGGTGTGCTCCGCCAGCAAAATAAACCGCAGCACTGGCTGGCCTAGCACCAAGGGAAATGCCCATCCCACCAGTAGCCAAGGATAACCAACTACTACCGAGAGTGCTGCGGCAATTCCATAGACACCGAGTTGCCAGCGGGCAGACCAAACGACCTCGGGGCGAACTTCGGCGCTGATGTAGGGGTAGCCCTCTAACCGACCGCGAACGAGGTTGGCAAAGGTTTGCACCTTGCCCCACCACCACGGTATGCCACTCAGTTCCCAAAGGTACTGTTGCCAGTTAGTGGGCTTAGGAGCATCGAGTTCTGGGTCTTTGCCTAGAATTTGGGTGTAGCGATGGTGCCACTTGTGGTACCGCCGATAAAAGTCACTGTTGTAAAAGCAGAGTAAGCCCGCTAGCCAAGCCACTGTGTCGTTGAGGCGTTGATTTGCAAATGCAGTGCGGTGAGAGCACTCGTGTAGGGTCGCAAACATTGTTGCCAAGCTAGTGCCGTAGAGCAGTAAGGCGGGAATGGCTAACCACCAACGGTGTCCCAGTTGGGTCATCCAGACGCTGCCACTCAGCACCAGAAGACCCACATGAAGTGCGAGTTGGCGGATCCCTGCCCAGTTTGAGCGCTGGTTTAAGGTCTGGAGTGTGGCAGTGTCGATGAGAGGCTGCGCAGACGTGATCATGACATCAAGGGCAGTTTGCAATAATAATGGGGGGCTAACTCGCCAGCTTAGCTTGTTTTTCCATCCTGTGGCTACTGTTTAGGTTTGGGGAATCTAGCGGTCTTTGCGCCGTTGCAGCCCAGTGGCGATCGCGATGTAAATGAGGCTATGGAGCAGGAGTACACCCCAGTTCAACAGCAGGTTTGTCGGGGTTGGGTCATAGACAGGACTTGGATCAAAGGGTTGGGGCGGTGGCTCAAAGAGGCCAAAGTCAAGGGGGGGCGGTACCATGGCATTGACGTTAATTAAGGCACCGTAGGCTCCCATGCTCCAACGGCCAATTGTTACCCACGAGAGGATCACGGCTAATCCTTGAAGCTTAAATAACACCCCTGCAAAAATAATTTGTGGCAACAGCAGCGGGGGTAACACTTTACTGGCTTGATCGCTATTGCTGACCGCGCTGGAAACTAACAGCCCCAAGCTAAGGCTGGCCACAAGGGTCAAAAAGGTTGTGACGGCAACGCCCAACGGCCAAGGCATGAGCGCCCCGGTGGGCACACCAAACCCAAGGACGACAACCACCGTAATCAGCAGCGTTTGGACAGCAGCCATTGCCTTGCCAAGGGTGAGCTTGGCAGCCATGTAGGCCGGAAGACTGAGGTTGGCGAGGCGCTCGCGGCGGTAAATGGGGACTTCGGTAATCAGAGCCTGTGCCCAACTGGATAACCCCACCCATAAACAGGCGCAGGTAAACACAAAGAGTACCCGTAAGGTTTGAGCCGCTTGGAGCAGTGAGGGCGGATCTTGGGGTAAGAACGGTGAGGTCTCAAGAGCAAAACGGGTCAGCAGGAGGGCAATGGGCACACTCACCAGATTCAGTGCCAAACTGAGGCGATCGCGCTCCATCAGCCGCCACTGCCGTTGACACAGTACTTGCCACTGGTACAGATGATTGGGGGCGGGCTGTTGACTTGGCGCAGGGACGTTGGGGGTACCACTCCCAAGGGCAACATCGGTATTATTGGGGGCACAGCTAGCGCTGAGGCGGTTTTCTAGGTAGTTTTTGTAGTCTGGGGACTGTCGAAACCGCTCACTCCATTCGTAGGCGGCGCGATCGCCCTCGCCTGCGGCCAAAATGCCGTAGATTTCAGCCACAGACCCTAGGGGGGGCGACCCATTAGGACTAAAAAACTGACACGCGCGCTCCGCAGGCCCGAAATAGCAGAGGCGACCACCACGGCCGAGAATCGCGAGGCGATCGCACAGATGCACATGGCTAGTGGCATGGGTTACCAGAATAATTGTCCGACCTTCGTCCGCTAGTTGGCGCAGCAGTTGCATCATCGATAAATCAAGCCCAGGATCGAGGCCAGAGGTGGGTTCGTCAAGGAAAAAGAGCTTGGGATTAGCCAATAACTCAACGGCAATACTGACGCGCTTGCGCTGGCCACCGCTGAGATCCGCCACCAATTGCTGGGCAACAGGGGTTAACTGCACTTGCTTGAGAACTCGCTGGACACTCTCGTGGCGGGTGGTGGCATCGGTATCTGCCGGCAGACGAAGTTGGGCAGCAAAAGTTAGCACCTCGGTGACCGTTAAGCGGGTATGCACAATATCGTCTTGGGGCACATACCCCGTTTGGTGGCGATAGGCGCAGCGGTTTTGGTACAGGTCTTGGCCATTCAGGAGGACTTTACCCGCTTGGGGAGGCGTAAGCCCCATGAGGACTTTCAGCAGGGTTGACTTGCCGGTGCCACTACCGCCAACAATGCCAATAAGCTGCCCGGGTTCAGCCACAAAGGTCACCCCTGCCAACAGGAGGCGATCGCCGTGGGGTGTCGTTACTCGCCGTTGCAGATGGTAAGCATCTAGGCGAATTTGACTACCTTGATCCGTAACCTCCAGTATCTCATTGCGGTAGAGCAGCGCAAACGGGCCAATGCGGATTTGGTCACCATTGCGCAGGGTGTAAGGAGCTTTGAGGAGTTGGTTATTCACATAGGTGCCGTTACTACTGTTTAAGTCCCGCAGGACGTAGAGACCCGCAGTGGTACGGTCAAGACTGGCATGGCGTTGGGAGACAGTGGGAGCGTTAAGCTGCCAGTGCTGATAGCTGTTTGTTGCGTCTCGCCCCAGCGTGAGAGGCCATTGGCTGAGTTTTTTCAGATTCAGCCGTCGTTGCTGGGGTAACGGCGGCGGTGTTGCAGTGCCTGCCGACTGAATTTGGACAAACATCTGTACTTTGTTCGCGGGGTCTTGGCCAATTTCAAGCCGTAGGGTGTCCGCCAGCTTAAACCCTTCTCCAACACCAACCCGAGTATGCTGATGAAAAATACCATTAGTGCTGCGGCGCTGTTCGCCATCCCCATCCCAGAGATAATAGCTTTGGCCTTCTTTCGCAAACACTGCATGACGACTGGAAATAACTGACCAGATAGGAGCATCGGGAACCACTAAATCTGCCCACTGGCGATCGCGCCCCAAGCGATGCTGGGATTGGGTGAGGTGATAGGTTAACGTCTGCCCTTGACTTTCAAGGATGAGTGTTATCGTTGGTCGATCAAAAACCGTCTTGGCAGACATGGCGCAGGTGACATACTCCGGACACTCATGCTAACGCATAGCATGCGAGCTTCTCAGTGCCCCCCAAGATCTCATCGGGCGTATCCTGAGCTTTATTGACGGAATGCCCTACCGCCAAGTGTTTGATATTGATTGCAGCATTATACCCACGGGACAATGCCAAACCGCAAACAGGGCAACGATGCCAGCGGTCTTGAAAAGCGCAAAATGCCCCCTGCCCTAGGCAAAACCAGCGTACATACTGGCCTCGTTCTTCTGCCTTCAGGCAAGGGGTGCTAAAACAAGGGTATGGGGTTACATCATCCCCATACCACCCATGCCGCCCATACCGGGGTCAGCCGCAGGTGCCGGTTTAGGTTCTGGTTTTTCCACCACTAAGGCTTCTGTGGTTAGCACCATCCCAGCAATGGAGCCAGCATTTTGCAAGGCGCAGCGCACGACTTTTGCTGGGTCAATAATGCCGGCGCTGATCAAGTCTTCGTAAGCCCCTGTAGCAGCATTGAATCCATGGCTAAACCCGGCTGAGCGCACATTTTCAACCACAACTGAGCCTTCCGCGCCAGCATTTGCTGCAATTTGAGCTAAAGGTGCCGCCAGAGCCGTTGCCACAATCCGCGCACCCGTTTGCTCCTCGGCACTGAGGCTGGGCAAAAGGGCATCAATACGGCTGGCAAGGTGCAGCAGCGTTACACCACCCCCCGGCACAATTCCTTCTGCAACGGCGGCTTTGGTGGCATTGAGGGCATCCTCTAAACGGAGCTTGCGATCCTTAAGTTCAGTTTCGGTGGCTGCGCCCACTTTAATGACGGCTACACCGCCCACCAGCTTGGCAATCCGCTCCTGTAGCTTTTCCTTGTCATACTCGGAATCGGTGTCTGCTAGTTGCTTTTTCAGTTGCTCAACCCGCTTTTGCACATCCGCTGTATTCCCCTTTTCCGACACTAGGGTGGTTGTATCTTTGGTAATGGTGACGGAAGAGGCTTCCCCCAACATGGTGATTTCCACATCTTCTAGGGTGAGGCCAACCTCTTCAGAAATGACTTGCCCCCCTGTGAGCACGGCAATGTCTTGGAGCATGGCTTTGCGGCGATCGCCAAAGGCCGGTGCCTTAACCGCGACCACGTTCAGAACCCCCCGCAGTTTATTGACCACTAGGGTGGCTAAGGCTTCCCCCTCCACATCCTCAGCGATAATGACTAACGGACGGCCACTGCGGGCAACCTTTTCAAGGGTGGGAATCAGATCTTGAATGCTGCTGATTTTTTTATCCACCAAGAGCAGATAGGCACCGGTCAATTGCACAATCATTCGCTCAGGATCGGTGACAAAGTAGGGGGAAATATACCCACGGTCAAACTGCATCCCTTCAACAATTTCCATTTCAGTATTCAGGGATTTTGACTCTTCAATGGTGATCACCCCATCTTTGCCCACTTTGGCCATGGCTTGGCTCAGCATGGTGCCCACCTCTGGGTCATTGCCCGCAGACACAGCGGCAACTTGGGCAATCATGTCTCCCTCAACCGGCTTGGCAACTTCGGCGATACCGGCAACAACGGTGTTGATTGCTTTTTCTATCCCCCGCCGCAGTGCCACTGGGTTTGCCCCCGCCGCCACGTTTTTTAAGCCTTCGCGGATGAGGGCTTGGGCTAAAAGCGTTGCCGTTGTGGTGCCATCCCCAACGACATCATTGGTTTTGGCCGCCACTTCCCGCATCAGTTGGGCACCGGTATTTTCGTAAGCATCTTCTAGTTCAATTTCTTTGGCAATGGTCACGCCGTCATTGACAATTTGGGGGGCGCCATACTTTTTCTCTAGCACCACATTGCGCCCCTTGGGACCGAGGGTAATTTTAACGGCATCGGCAAGGGCATTAATGCCACGCTCTAAGGCACGGCGTGATTCTTCATGAAAAACAACTAACTTGGCCATAGGTGGCTATCCTTACGGGGTAACTTTGGTTCAGTCGCGATAACTTGCAACAAGTGGCAGACTTAAGTGCCATGTAACACCATACTCTGGGGGTGAATGGCAGAGCAATACAACTTGATGTAGGGTATTCCGCACTTGCTGCCCCCGTTCCAGCCAACCTAAATCTAACGTAATTGAGGCACAGTGGCTCATGGGCAAGCTCCCAGCGTCTAGCCACCATGCCTTGATCCAGTCGCTTGTAGCTAGGTTGCAACTACCGCAATTATTACTGTTGTTGTTGCGGTCTCATCGGTCGATTGCCGGGGCGACGCTGCTGCATTTGAGTTGCTAAGGTTTGGCGTTGCTGTGGGGTCAGAATACTACGCATGGCTAGCATACTCTCAAACCGCAGGGATGCCAGTTGGTTTTCTAGCTCCCGAACTTGCTGGTGCTTGGCACGAATCTGATCGTCACTGGCAGTGCCACTCATCATCTGCCGCAGTTCTTCTTTCGCAGTGCGCAACTGGTTACGGGTTTGCTCCATGCGGCTTTGATATTGCTGCCGTACGGCTTGTAGTTGTTGCCGCTGCTCTGGGGTAAGGTTGAGGTTCTCGAAGTTACGATAGCCGGGGGGCGTGTGTGCAGGCTGCGCTACCGTAGCAGGGGCAATGGCTAGCATGGGGCTGAGGCTACCACACAGGAGTAGGGCGGTTAGGCTTTGTTTTAACATGGGGATTCTCCGAGTTTGTCACGAATGGTATAGGGCGTACACAGGCCAATGAGGCTAGTCAACAACTGTGAGGTCAGAACCAGTCGAGAGGTCAGATTCGTGAAACATCACCTGCCAGTTATGGCTGATAAAGGCTTCCACAGAATCGGGTGAGTCGTCTTGAGCAACTTGGGGGGGCGGCTTCAACAGCCACGCGGTTGTGACGGTGGCGATCGCCCCGGTGCTCAGCAGAGTGAGTGTGCGCCACCAGCGTTTTGCTTGCTGTTGCTGTTGCAGCGCGGCTTGCACAATGACGCGATCAAGCTGGGGATGGGGGGGTGGCGGAGTGCCTGCATAGGTTCGCAAAAAATTAACCAAGACGGTATCCTCGCAAGACTCAGATGACGGCGGGAGGTTCATAGACTCACTCCTGCATTGGTAAAGTAGGTGCGTAAGGTTCCCCGAGCACGAAACAAGCGGGACTTAACCGTCCCCACAGGAATGCGTAAAATTTCGGCAATGTCCTTTTGGGGGAGTCCCTGTAAATCGTGCAGTACCAGTACACTACGGTAATCTAAGGACAACTGAGCTAGGCCCCGCTGGACTAAATCTTCGTAGTGTAATTGCTTCAAATCGGGACCGGGGGTGAGGGGTTCGCTGTTGTGAAGGTACTCATGGTGACGGGATTTGCGGGTGGCAAGCTGGCGGCGATAGTCGCAGGCCACGTTCCATGTAATTCGGTACAACCATGTGGAAAACGTTGCTTCGTGCTTCAGCCCCCGCAGACCTTTCCACGCCCGCAAAAACACTTCTTGAACCAAATCATCGAGGGCGATCGCCCCACAGAGCTGAAAGAGTAGCGATCGCACCCGCTGCTGGTGCCGTTGATACAGTTCACGAAAGCCATGGGGATGTCCAGCAAGGCATTGCTCAATCACTGGACGGTCAGGGTCAGACACCTTGGCTTGTGGGTGTACGCTTGGTGCAGCCGTCATCAACGGTAGGGGTATAGATACACTCATCGGAGGTATCGCTCCATTAACGTAATCACCTATTCAGACTCAAGGAGCCGAAAAGGGGTTCACACTGGTTGATCTATAACTGATCTACTTGAAGGTTTCCTTAAGCACAGTTCGGGCGGCTAAATGGTTGCGTGTTGTTGTTAAGATTTCTGCTTCCCGCAGCAGGCGATCGTAGGTGGACTGCAACTCTAGAAGGCTCTGTTGCTCCTGAGCTACACCCCGAAAATTACTGGCAATCCAGTAGGATAACTCAAGAGCGGCTGTGGGAACATCTGGCGGCAATTCCATGGCTTGATCTGTCAGCTTGGCAGACAGGCGCACCACATCATCGAGAAGTTGTCGTACTTCCGCCGCAAGAGGGCGCAAATCGATAGTGGTCGGCTCGTCGTCTATCCACTCCACTAAGCCAACTCGATAGGGCTTTTCACGGGTGTAATCTAAAATACGAAAGCGTTGCTGCCCTAAGGAATCCACGAGCATCCGATCGTCCGGTAAGCGCTCGTAGCGACGCACTTCGGCGCAGCACCCCACAGTGGCTGGACGACCCGTTTGCGGATCCCACATCACAATCCCGAAGCGGCGATCGCCCTCAAGGATTGTGTTCATCATAATCCGATAACGAAATTCAAAAATGTGTAGGGGTAAGGGGCGCCCAGGAAATAGCACCACATCCGGCAACGGAAAAATGGGCAGCTCGCGAACAGCAATGGACGAAAAGGCCATAGGAACAGTCAACGGATGTCAGTGCCTCTATCGTACCCTACTTTCAGGGAGCAGAGGATGCGGAACCGGGGACTTGAACCCCGAAGTCCTTGCGGACACTAGAACCTGAATCTAGCGCGTCTACCAATTCCGCCAGTTCCGCACTTGCGACAATTTGGTCAGCGATCCTTTATCGTGCCTGATAGGGGGAGTATCTGTCAATGTATTATTGCGAACTATTATTGCGAATTGCCGCGAAAGGTAATAAAAAAGGTTTGGCCATCAAGTGTGCCGTTGGCTGTAGCACTTAGAATGCGTTGATTGGCTCCATAGCGAGCAGTGACACCACCACTGGCATCGGCCATGCCCGAGCCACTCAGGCGAATATCTAGGGTGTAAGCGTCTCCCTTGATGAGAGTACCCCCAAAAGAGATCAGGCGGCCATCAGCTAAGCGAATGGACATATCCACCTTGTTATCGGCCTCTATGGCAATGCTCATAAAGGTCACACCAATGTTAGGGCGACCGGCTAGGCCAAAAATACCTGTACCGTTTTGGGCGTAGAATGTAGTTGCTGTCGGGGTTTCCTGTACGGGCGCAGGGGGCGAGTTGGCGATCGCCCCTGGGGGTAAGCCCAGTAGGAGGCTGAGAATCAATCCTAGGGTTTGCATACTGAGTTAAGTTCGTAACGCTCTAAGGGTAAAGACGATGATTACCTTGCAAAAGTTACCATCAGCAGTCCCCCTGTGAGGGCAAGCGTGACAAGACAAAGCTGGCGGGTTAAGGCAAGTGCCATACCAACTGTAGCGGGTTCAATAGGATGTAGCGGCTCACCGAGGTATGGTTTAACCTTTATTTGACCCCGGTAGGTGTTGACTCCCCCCAACTGCACCCCTAAGGCTGCCGCGTAGGTACACTCGCTCCAGCCAGAGTTAGGACTCGGATCCTTGGGGGCATCGCGCCAACACCACTCCCACACCCGCTGCCAACGGCCTGAGCACAGTGCCCCAAGGAGTACCAAAAAACGACAGGGGAACCACGTCAGTAGATCATCGGTTTTAGCGGCAAACCATCCCCAGTGGGTATAGGGTGGCTGGCGATAGCCAATCATCGAGTCAAGGGTACTGGCCGCTTTGTAGGCCATGACGAGGGGGAGTGGCCCCACCTGCGGGACAAAGAGGCTGGCGATCGCCCCGTAAAAGAGTGGCGCAATGACCCCATCCGTCGCATTTTCGCTAACGGTTTCCAGGACGGCTCGCAGAATCTCAGTTTCGTCTAGCTGAGCGGTGTCTCGCCCCACGTATTTGGCTAAGCATTGCCGTGCCTGCGGTAAATCGCCTGCGTGTAGCGCCTGCAGCACCTCCTCGGCGGCCTCCCGTAAACTGCGCCCCGCCAAACCACTGGCAGTCCCCACCACTGCTAGCCCCCACCCCAGCAGCGGTGAAAGGTCGGTTGCGGCTTTAACAATTCCCCAAGATATGCAGGTCGCACCGCCAATCAAACTCACACTCAGGAGAGCACCCCCAAGGCGCTGCCCCCACATTGGCCACCCTTGGCCATAGCGACAGCCGTTGCTCACCCATTCAATATAGGTTCCCATCCAGCGCACCGGATGCGGCCAGCCCCACGGATCCCCAAGGCCATAGTCCAGTAGGGCAGCGGCAATCAGAATGGTATAGGCAATTTGCGGGGAGAACACGGGTGCTTGAGGAGGGACTGCTGGCGAGCAATAGCTATCTTAACTGTCCGGTTCCGGCTGGGTTTCTGCGCGCTCAAAGGCGGGGCAATAGCCCTCTGGTGCCACTTTGAAGTTATACAAGGCGGAGGCTTCATTCCAGCAGCGTTGCCCGCGATAAAACTGGCAATTAAAACAGCTTTCCTGCTCAGGGGCGATCGCTGCGGTCATTCCCAAAACTTCTTTGGGGGTCATTCCCCGCACCAGCAATTGCTCTCCCTGCCATGAGGCTAAGATAAATCCTGTATCTGCTAAGCGGCGCCAGCGGGGATCGGCGGTAATGGCGGCCGGCAGACGGATGAGGGCATCGTCATTCCACTCGCTAACTTCACCTTCGTAGGCAAGCTGCACCAAGGAACTGGGGGTGGAAAGGGTGAGTTGGCCAATGGGAAATTGAATTGTGGAGCCACTGGTGGGGGTATGCAGGTGGTAGCGATTACTCAGCTCATTGAGACTGGCCAAATCTGCTAAGTAATTTGGATCACCGTGAATGAGGACAACGTGTTGGGGGCGAATATTGTGGATGAGTTGGGTCGTGGCAGGACCATCAGCGTGCAATGACAGCAAAAAGCTATCCACTTCGACCTGGGGGAGTTGACTGAGTTGCGGGTCAAGATCCCGAAAGGGCTGACCATAAAGTAACCGGGGATACAGCACCAACCACGGGCGATCGCCGCGCTCTAGGTAAGGCAATAATTCCTGCCCTTGATCCACAAGGACAATGGTGGCTTGCTCTGGACGGGGACTAATTTGGTCAAGGCTGCTCAGGGGTTGAACTTGGGGCTTGACCCGCTGATCCCAAAAGAGGGCTTGATGTTGGGCAAAGTTTTGGATCGCTGTGGGTAGGTGGGGCAACACCGTTAGGTAAGCATCGCAACTGCGGGCAATTGCCGTTGTCACCCAAATCTGAATTGGTTGACCGGTAAATAAATGGTGGCTGCGCAACAAAATGAGGATTTCTTGGGCTACCCCAAGGGGAGGCAAGGGCAGTAGGACGTTGTACCCCTGATCGACCGCGGTGCGGATGCGTTCGGCCAATTGATTTTCCTGCTGGCGACGGTGGGGATGCCGCGCTGTCCCAAGGCTGGCTTCAATAATGAGCACATCCGGCTGCAACCCCCGCAGATCCGCAAGGGGTAACCCCTCAGCAAAACGCGTATTAGAGAGAAAAAAGTCCCCTGTATAAACCACACTCAGGGGCGGCTGCTCAGGGTTCGCCTCTTGATAGGTCAAGGCAAACACGGCGGCTCCGGGTAAGTGACCCGCGGGAAACAGTTCTGCTGTTAAGCCGTCTCCAAATTCCACTGGCGATCGCCATGGCAAGGCACGACAAAACGGTGGCACCTCTTCATCCGGCCAGTTCAGGGGTAACAGTTGAGCGGTAACTTCACTGGCATAGACGGGGATGTGGGGAAAGCGTCGATGGAAAGCGAGTAAACTCTGGGCATGATCGGCGTGGGCATGACTGCATAGCACTAGATCAAACGGATGCTCTTCAATTTCCTCTAGCGGCAACACTGATAGAGATGGAATACCACAGTCTAGGAGAATACGATAGGTGCCAAGCTCTAAACCAATGCACACCCCTTCCCCTGCGTGACCCACCCCATAGTTGAGGCACTCGATCATCAACTCCGATCAGTGACCCTCCTTAGTGCGCCGAGCCATTGCCATGATAGTTATCGCTATCGTAGTAGCCATTCTGGGTGCCAAAGACGAGACACAATAGAATAAAGACTGGCGTAATCCCTAATAGAATAGGCTTAACGCTGATGACAACATCCATGGATTTGACTCCTAGTTTGGCTCAAAATGGCATAGGCTGCTGCTATTCAGTTTAGCGCAGAGATTTAGGCTAGAGCTGCAACGGCCAACGTTCTCCCTGCTGGCGATCGCCCCTGTAACGGCGGAGCGAACTACTCAACAAGCGTGCTGATCACTGTTCCGGCCTCTATGGTTAATCCACGATTTATTTATAGCGATCGCTTTCTTGATCACCGCTGCCGCCAGTTTCATTTTGAGCGCCCAGAGCGGTTGACGACCATTTGTCAGCACCTACACACCGCATTTCCCAACGCAGTATGGCGGGAACCCACCCCAGTGAGTGAGGGTTTGCGATGTTGGCTCGAGCAGATTCACAGTCCTTTGTACCTACAGCAGTTAGCCGATATTGCAGCAGCGGGGGGAGGGTGGCTGGATGCCGACACCTACCTCAATGAACACAGCTATGATGTTGCCCTGCTCGCCGTCCAAGCTTGGCTGGATGGAGTCAATGACACCTGCTACACTCAATCTCCCGTGTTTGTGTTAGCGCGCCCCCCGGGGCACCATGCACTGCGGGAGCGGGGAATGGGCTTTTGTTTGCTGGCGAATGCCGCGATTGCGGCTCACTACGGACTCAGCGTAGCAGGAATTGAACGGGTGGCGATCCTCGATTGGGATGTTCACCACGGCAACGGCACCCAAGCCTTAGTGCAACATCACCCGCAAATCGCCTACTGCTCCCTGCACGAGAGTCCTGCCTATCCCTATACCGGTGCTGAGAGCGATCGCGGCTGCCACGGAAATGTGCTTAACCTACCGATGGCCGCAGGCGCAACCGGCGCCACCTATCAACTGGCGTTTAGAGAGCGCGTCATTCCCTTTTTACAGGAATTTGAGCCAGACCTATTAATTCTTAGTGCTGGCTACGATGCCCACCGAGATGACCCACTTTCGGGGATTGACCTTGACGACACCGACTACGGCTGGATGATCGGCCAGTGCTTGCAGATCACTCACCGTATCGTCGTTGGCTTAGAAGGAGGGTATAACCTCGATGCGTTGGGGCGCTCAGTGGTTGCGACTGTGCAGGCAATAGCTCACTGATCTAAACTGATCTAACACGTCTAAAACAATGTATTGATAGCCCTTAAGCCACTGCTATACATCTGCCCCTTGCCGCTACCCCTGAGGACGGTCACGCTCCAGCAACCCGCGTCACTTCAGGTGAGTTAGCGGAATCACGCTCTATGTAGTCATAGGATAGCCAGTTGTAGTGGACTAAACCCACGGCGTGGGCAAAGAGTTTGGCAGGCTCTGCTGTCAACAATTCGTCAATATCGTGTGGGTGCAACCACTGCTCAACGTCATCGAGTAACTCCAGTTGTACCGAGGGAACGACCTGCTGGAGATTTGCCCGGGAGTACTCGGAATCGTCAACGTGGAGCTCATCGTCACCCCAATTACAATGGTAGCGGCTAACTACGGCACCGCGATTGTAGAGCGTAAACCCCCAGCCATAGTCTTCAGCATAGACATAGTGAAGCAGGGGATGGACGGCGGCGGCAACAATCCGCTCGTCTGGCTCAAAGGTGCTCCCCTCAGCTAAAAAGGTTACCCAGCCATTGCTTGGCCTATAGACGTAACCGTTGCATTGTATAGAGCGCAAGATCTCGATAGCATCTTCCGGTTGCTCACTGCGCAGATGATAGCTTTCACTGAACTCACTCATCGTGGGTACCCATACTCGGCTATCGATTAATGTATCGCTCCAAAAGCTGCCGAATCGCCTGAAGTTCCGCCAAAATACTACTGAGCAGTTGCTCGGGTTGATCCTGTGGTACTGTTTTTAGTTCGACGTGAAGCTCGGTAAACCCCATAACATCACGGGCAAACCGTGCTACCTCGTTAGGGTGAAACAATAATGGTTCGCGGCGACTGCTACGGCGCTCGGGATTCAGACGCTTGGGATCAAAGGGAGGATTGATAACGTAGTTGTCACTATTGACGTAGCGGTAGATAGAGGCTCGGGAACGATGGAGGGTTTGCTGAACTTGTTCAATTGTCATCAGGTTGCTATCACTAGATAGTAATTTAGATCGCCGCATCAAAACTATTACTGAGGGTTGTTGTTATCGATTTTATTTCAATGTAAGTGTAGAGGGATCAACTGTCAAGATTTAATGCGAATCTTCTGATTTAATTGCTGAGTTTGCCGCTGCTGCTGTTGTTCTAACAAACGACGAGCAAAGGACAGGGCGGCTGCAGAGCGATCGCCCCCGGCCAAGTCCGCCAAGGCATGAAGGCGTTCTTCTCCATGGAGGGGATATACCGCAACCGTTGTTTGTTGCTGGTGTGCGGCGCTGAACTTTTGAACGTGGTAGTGGTGATCTGCCGCAGCAGCGATCAGGGATTGGTGGGTCACGCAAAGGGTTTGGTGGTGGCGGCTCAACCGGTACAAACTGTCGGCGATCGCCCCAGCAATACGCCCGGAGACCCCCGCATCAATTTCATCAAAAATCAATATCTTCGCTGTTTGTTGTGTTGTTAGGCAGGTTTCTAATGCCAGTAAAAACCGACTAATTTCACCACCGGAGGCAACCTCCCCAAGGGGTTGTAAGGGTTGGCCAGGATTGGCACTCCACAGAAAGGTAATGTGATCACTGCCGTGGCTGCTGGGAGCTATGGACTCCAGTTGTACTTGGAAACGAGCATGGGGTAGCCCAAGGGGCTGGAGATGCTCAAGGAGTTCCGCTTGCAGTTGATCTGCAGCAGCAGCGCGCAGTTCATGGAGACGAGCGCTGGCAGTGGTTAGCTCTGTCATCCATGCCTGTACATGGTGCTCGAGATGCTCGTGAGTCATGGTGTGCTGCTGGATCTGGCTGAGTTCGGCAGCAATGCAATCGCGGTAGGCCATAACGCTCGCCAAGTCAGGCCCATACTTACGACACAGCCGTTGGAGCTGATGAATGCGGTTGCCAATCCTATCGAGGGTCTCCGGATCGGCCTCTAGGCTCTCAGCATAGGTGCGCAGGTGCCGTGCGGCCTCTTCGCCTTGGGCGATCGCCCCTTCGAGGAGTTCTAGTACTGGAGCAAGGGAGCGATCTAAGGGCAGGAGCGCCTGTAGCGCCATTTGGGCTTGCCCCAATAACCCTGTGGCACTGGGTTCCTCCTCGTAGAGCCAGTAGTAGGCGCGCTGAGTGTGCTCCTGTAACTCATGGATGTGGCTTAGCCGCTGATACTGTTGCTGGAGGGTCTCCAACTCGTGCGGGTCGTTCAGGTTGGCTGGCTCCAGTTCACTTAGTTGCAATTTCAACAGGTCTAGCCGTTGCAGTCGTTGTTGCTCTGCTTGGGTAAACTCTGCCAATTGGCGCTGACTTCTCTGCCACGCTTGGTAGCATTCAGACACCCGCTGACGCTGCGCCAGTAGCTCGACTCCCCCGTAGTGATCCAGCCAATCGCGCTGTTGGGCTGGGCTGGCCAGTTGAATGGCTTGCCCCTGCGCTGTCAAACGCACCAGATAACGCCGTAGTTCCTGTAGCTGTTGCCGATTGACAAGAACTCCATTTACCCGCGTGCGGCTGCGGAAGGTCTCTCCCTTGAGGCTAAATTCACGACTGCACAGCAGTTCTCCCCCCATATCTTCAATCTCTAGGCGCTGGAGCCATGCCTGTACCTCCGGGGTGAGGGTAAACACCGCTTCAATGTGTCCTTGGGTGCTCCCAGAGCGCAGGTGCCGCACCGTTAGTTTGCCCCCAAGGAGAGCATCAATGGCATCCAAGAGAATCGATTTCCCTGCCCCTGTTTCCCCCGTCAGCACGTTCAGACCAGGGTGAAATGTGACCTCTAACTCCGTGACAAGGGCAAAATTCTTAATCCGCAGTGTTTGCAGCATTCCCTTTAGGACTCCGGCAGCCAAGCGACTCTATTGTGGCACTCTTCCTTTCGTTGGAACGAGGACAGCTCACTTTTGCCATAGTGCGACTTGATTTTGTACCGCAGATTAGCCTACATAGTAGAAGGTAATATTTTGCAACATTTTGAGGAGCAACTGCTCGGATGATCACGGAGGCAGCAGCGATCCCAGCAACGGTGCCCAAAGAGTTTTTGGGGCCACCAATGGGGTTTAATCCAACCTTAGTCATGTTTTTTGCCGCATTTGCGATCGCCATTCTTTCGACGTGGGGATACGTTCAGGGAGACTGGCCGGGTTGGGTTTGCTTTGGCGCCAATATGCTGGCTCTACACCTAATGGGAACGGTGATTCACGATGCCTCTCACAATGTTGCCCACAGCAGTCGCCTTGTCAATGCCATTATGGGCCACGGCAGTGCCTTACTCCTTGGCTTTGTATTTCCGGTCTTCACACGGGTGCACATGCAGCACCATGCCAATGTCAATGATCCCGAGAATGACCCAGATCACTATGTGTCTAAGGGGGGGCCTTTGTGGTTAATTGCCCCCCGCTTTTTCTACCATGAAATTTTCTTTTTCAAGCGGCGGCTCTGGCGGAACTATGAATTGCTGGAGTGGGCAATTAGTCGGCTAATCTTAATTGCTATTGTGGTGTTTGCGGCTACTAGTGGCTACATGCACTATGTTCTAAATTATTGGTTTCTGCCCGCCGGGGTGGTTGGGCTGATGCTGGGGCTCTTTTTTGACTATTTTCCCCACCGTCCCCACACCGAGCGCGATCGCTGGCACAATGCCCGGGTCTATCCCAGTCCAATTTTGAACTTGCTTATCTTTGGTCAAAATTACCACCTGATTCATCACCTGTGGCCGAATATTCCATGGTATAAGGTGCAGCCTGCCTACCATGCCGTCAAACCGTTACTAGATGCCCACGGCTGTAAACAGACCCTTGGTATATTGGAACCGGGGAATTTTCTCCCCTTTTTATACGATGCTTTAGTGGGGCTGCACTTTCATCGGGTCGCCCCACCCTCTAAGACTCCTCCTCCCTCTTGAGGTGTTCCATGGTGGCTGAAGTCAGCGGCGATCGCCCCTCTGTTGTGGTGGTCGAAAACCTACAAAAGTCCTATCGGACAGGGTTTTGGCTGCGCACAGTCATCACCCCCCTGAAGTCCGTTTCCCTGCAGGTGTACCAAGGAGAAACCTTTGGCCTCCTCGGCCCCAACGGGGCAGGCAAGACCACGTTACTCAAAACTCTGTTGGGGTTGGTACAACCTAGCGCTGGGCATGGCTTGCTGCTGGGGCGACCCTTGGGCGATCGCGCCATTCGCCAGCACATTGGCTATCTACCGGAAAATCCTTACTTTTACGACTATCTGACGGGTTGGGAATTTCTCGAGTTTACCGCTGGCCTGTTTGGCCTTAGCAAAGCCACTCGCCAAGAACGAATTCCACTGTTGCTAGAAATGGTGGGCTTAACCCTCAAGGATGCCCGCAATAAGCAAATGCGCCGTTACTCGAAAGGGATGGTGCAGCGGGTCGGCCTCGCCCAAGCCCTCATCAACGACCCAGACGTCGTGTTCCTCGACGAACCCATGTCTGGCTTGGATCCCCTTGGCCGCTATCAAATCCGTGAGATCATCCTATCTCTGAAAAAGCAGAGCAAAACCATCTTTTTTAATAGTCATGTTTTGGCAGATGTGGAGGCCATTTGCGATCGCATTGGTATTTTGGCCCAAGGGGAGCTAATTTGTACCGGTGGGGTGAACGAGCTCCTTGGCAGTAGCACGAGCTACCATGTGGAGGGCACGGGTGGCCATGTCGATGGTCTGCAGGAGTGGCTACACCCTTTAGAGATTCAAGGCGATCGCTGGCAAGGCGTGATTAACGTTTCACCGCAGCGCTTTTTAACCCTTGTGGAGGAAATGGGAGGACAAATTTTACACCTACGCCTCGCCCGCCCCACCCTTGAAGAATTTTTTGTCGAACAGTTGCGCCAGCGGGGGATTTACGTGAGCCATTAGGGATACAGGCCGCTGCTGGCAAAATCCCACCGCAGGCGTTGCTGAATAGACGTATGATGTTCGGGTTTGAGGCCTTTGCCGCCCTCACCCTAGCCCTCTCCCAAAGGCGAGGGAATAAGACTCTTAGCTCCCTTCTCCCTAGGGAGAAGTGATTATCTTAAAAGTCAAGCAAATGATGATGCTGGAACAGCCGATGGACTCCCATCTGAGTTGGACGGCTGCCAGTCCGTACCATGTTTGAGCATGGCATTGAGAATTGTTAATAGCTTATGCATACAAGCCACTAACGCTACCTTGGTAGCCTTGCCCTTCGCTAATAAGCGGTGAGAGAAGACGCGAATCACTGGATTATGGCGCACCGCCACCAAAGCTGCCATGTACAACAGTTGACGCACAGCAGCACGACCACCAACGATAGCGCGTTTGCCTTGCTTCTGCCCACTATCTCGGTTGAATGGGGCAACGCCCACCAGCGCACTGATTTTTCGAGTGGACAACTGTCCCAGTTCTGGCAACAGGGCTAACAAGGTAGCGGCGACGACCTTGCCCACCCCTGGAACCGTCATCAGCCGCGTCTGTTTTGCCTGCCAGGGCTGACATGGATGGATTTGGGTGGCGATCTGCTCGTCTAGTTGCTGAATGCGGTCTTTGAGCCATGCAATGTGAGCTGCTAT
>NZ_JAKLTU010000017.1:0-14188 GCF_022570815.1 Synechococcus sp. PCC 6716 | reverse complement strand
CGTGGTACACCCACGGCTTAGCCTCCAGCTACTTGGAAGGCTGTAACTTCCTGACCGTGGCAGTCTCGACCCCGGCCAACAGTATGGGACACTCCCTGCTGCTGCTGTGGGGCCCCGAAGCCCAAGGGGACTTTACCCGCTGGTGTCAACTGGGAGGCCTGTGGACCTTTATTGCCCTCCACGGTGCCTTTGGCCTCATTGGCTTTATGCTGCGGCAGTTTGAAATTGCCCGCTTGGTTGGCATTCGCCCCTACAACGCCATTGCCTTTAGTGCGCCGATTGCCGTATTTGTGAGTGTCTTTTTGATTTACCCACTGGGGCAGTCCGGCTGGTTCTTTGCGCCTAGTTTTGGGGTAGCGGCGATTTTCCGGTTCTTGCTATTCTTCCAAGGGTTCCACAACTGGACCTTGAACCCCTTCCACATGATGGGGGTTGCCGGGGTGCTGGGGGGTGCCCTACTGTGTGCCATTCACGGTGCGACGGTTGAAAATACCCTGTTCCAAGATGGGGAAGGGGCCAGTACCTTCCGTGCCTTTACCCCCACCCAGTCGGAAGAGACCTATTCGATGGTGACGGCGAACCGGTTCTGGAGCCAAATTTTTGGGATTGCCTTCTCGAACAAGCGCTGGCTACACTTCTTTATGTTGTTTGTGCCAGTGACAGGTCTGTGGATGAGTGCGATTGGAGTCGTAGGGCTAGCGGTGAACCTGCGCTCCTACGACTTCATTTCGCAAGAGATTCGTGCGGCTGAAGACCCTGAGTTCGAGACGTTCTACACCAAGAACATTCTGTTGAACGAAGGGATTCGGGCGTGGATGGCGCCGCAAGACCAACCCCATGAAAACCTAGTCTTCCCCGAAGAGGTACTCCCCCGTGGTAACGCTCTCTAGTCATTCTAGGGAGAGAATGAGCACCTAGAGCCAAAAACCTAGAGCAAAAAAATAAGCCCCCATGCTCAGACTGGGGGCTTTGCCGTTTTAAGCAGGTAGTAATAGGGCTAGGGATTAGTAACGGTAGCCGCTATAACCACTATTTCCCTGATTGGGTTTGTGGACGATAAAGCTCATCACCTGACACTGCTTAATGTTGTCAAAAGCCACAACACGAATGTAGCAGTTGGGGTATTCCGAGCGGCACTGCTGCACCTCGTTGAGTACCTCTTGGGGGCTGGTGCAGTTGAACAGGGGCAACTTCCACATGGTCCAGTAGCGGATTTCGGCATCAGAGCTTTCGTTGAACTCGACGCAGGGGTGGTAGCCTTGCTCAATGGTGTACTGAATTTGCCGCGCAATCTGGGCATCACTCAGCGGCGGCAAGTAGGAAAAGGTTTCGTAGCGACGCTCTTTGGGTAATGTTTTCATAGGTTCCTCAATCAAAAAACAAGGACAATCAATCGCATTCAGTCGGTTGTTGATTCAGGGGGTGGGCTGCCCTCAACCGAGACATCTGACACTTGGGTCATCCGCTCTAATTGCTGGCAGCGTTGCTGTCGGTTCGCCTGCTGGATGCCGGTACGCAGCATTTCCGGTAAGTAGTCTGCCACCATTTCTGCCAAATGCTCTCGCACCGTAAGAATACGAAAGCCCAAATCCTGCTGCTCGCGAAAGAGTGCCTCAAGGTAGCGCTCGCCATCTTGAACATTTTCACGACTGGTAAATTGCTGCAACCACAGGGATCGCGGTGGATCAGTCTCTGCAAGCTGGGCAATTACCGTCCGCACCGCCTGATAGGTAAGGTAACTAATCAGGGTTTTACTGGTTTGTTTGGCAATGTGTTTAACATCCATAGGCGTGGGGGAAAACCGCAGCAGCAACTTTACGCTTAGCTCCGATTGAACCCCATTACCACCCTCTAGATCGTGTCTTGAGCTTCAAACTCAAATTTAATTTCTTTCCACAGTTCGCAGGCAGCAGCCAACTCAGGACTCCAGCGAGCTGCTTCACGGATAATATCACCGCCTTCACGCATCAGGTCACGGCCTTCGTTGCGGGCTTGGACACAGGCTTCAAGGGCAACGCGGTTGGCGGTTGCGCCGGGCGCATTCCCCCAAGGGTGACCCAAGGTACCGCCACCAAATTGCAGCACAGCGTCATCCCCAAAGATGTCCACGAGGGCAGGCATGTGCCAAACGTGAATCCCACCAGAGGCTACGGCCATGACGCCGGGCATCGATGCCCAGTCTTGGGTAAAGTAAATGCCTTTGGAGCGATCTTGCTCGATATAGTTTTCCCGCAGCAGATCCACAAAGCCAAGGGTGACTGCTTTGTCCCCTTCAAGTTTGCCGACCACCGTACCCGTGTGGATGTGGTCGCCCCCAGACATCCGCAGACACTTGGCTAAGACGCGGAAGTGCATCCCGTGGTTTTTCTGACGGTCAATCACCGCATGCATAGCACGGTGGATGTGCAACAGCACGCCATTGTCGCGGCACCACTTGGAAAGGGTGGTGTTGGCAGTGAACCCAGCGGTGAGGAAGTCATGCATGATGATCGGCATCTCGAGTTCTTTGGCAAACTCTGCCCGCTTCAGCATTTCTTCACACGTGGCGGCGGTAACGTTCAGGTAGTGACCTTTGATTTCACCGGTTTCTGCTTGGGCTTTATGAATCGCATCGGCGACAAACAAGAAGCGATCGCGCCAGCGTTGGAAGGGTTGCGAGTTGATGTTCTCGTCATCTTTGGTGAAGTCGAGACCACCGCGCAAACACTCATAAACCGCACGCCCGTAGTTTTTTGCCGATAGACCCAGCTTCGGTTTGATGGTGCAACCGAGCAGCGGGCGACCATACTTGTTGATTTTGTCCCGCTCGACTTGGATACCGTGGGGTGGCCCTTGGAAGGTTTTCAGGTAGGCAACAGGAATTCGCAGGTCTTCGAGGCGTAGCGCTTTCAGGGCTTTGAAGCCAAAGACGTTCCCCACGATGGAGGTGAGCATGTTGGTAACAGAGCCTTCCTCAAACAGGTCGAGGGGATAGGCAATGTAGGCAATGAACTGGTTATCTTCGCCAGGCAGCGGCTCAATGTCGTAGCAGCGGCCTTTGTAGCGATCTAAGTCGGTGAGGAGGTCAGTCCACACCGTTGTCCATGTGCCGGTGGAGGATTCCGCAGCCACCGCAGCAGCCGCTTCTTCAAAGGGCACACCCGGCTGAGGGGTGACCCGAAATGCCGCTAGAATGTCGGTATCTTTGGGGGTGTAGTCCGGTGTGTAGTAGGTGAGGCGGTAATCTTTTACCCCAGCCTGATACCCAGTTTTCTGGGATTTTGATTGCGTATAGGCCATAGACGTTTTTCCTTTTTAACAGTTTAATGTGCCGTTGAGAGCAGCCTCTACACTTGGCAACCTTTGCAATGGAATATGTGTGCAACGCTACGATTAACCCCACTGCTGGGGCAAAATTTAGCAATACGAAACTCAGCGAGATGGTGCAAACATCCGCAAGTCTGTTGTGTCGTCGTAGGTCTTATGCTTAAGCATCAGCTTAGTTGATACCCAATGCAATAACTTTTGCTTTGAAGATTCTTAATTATTCTATAGGTTTGAGTTATCAATCTTTAGAGTTGTTTATAGGTTTCTAATCAAACGCTTACTTGCATAGCCCTGTATCTATTTAATTGTATCGAAGTATTGCCAATAGTCAATCAAAACTAGTACTTATGGGCGATCGCTCTATTGTTATGTCAAGAAAGGGAGTGCAATTTCTATGGGTTCGTTAATTCAGTGGTATCCTGGCCACATTGCCAAGGCGGAGCGGGCGTTGCGAGAGCAGCTCAAGCAGGTGGATCTCATTTTGGAGGTGCGCGATGCCCGCATTCCCCTTGCCAGCCATCATCCTCAAATGGCCCAGTGGGCAAGGGGGAAGCAGCGGTTATTGGTTCTAAATCGGGTCGATATGATTCAGGAGGGCGATCGCCAACGGTGGAGTCAGTGGTTCAGCCGTCAAGACGAGGTGCCTTTTTTTACCAATGCGCAGCGGGGGCAAGGGATTCGCATGCTCCAAAATGCTGCCCTCAAAGCAGGAACTACTATTAACCAACGACGGCAGCAGCGAGGGATGCAAGCACGAGCGGTGCGCGCTGTGGTGTTGGGATTTCCCAATGTTGGGAAGTCGGCACTGATTAATCGACTCCTTCAGCAGCGCGTTGCTGAAAGTGCGGCGCGACCCGGAGTGACGCGACAACTGCGCTGGATTCGTATTTCTCCCATTTTGGAGTTGCTTGATGCGCCGGGGATATTGCCTGCTAACTTGCAGGATCAGCAGGCGGCTATTAAACTGGCCATCTGTGACGATATTGGCGAAGCAGCTTACGATCCGTGCCGCATTGCGCCGGAGCTGGTGGCGTTGCTCAAAGACCTGAAACAGGAGCACCGGCTCAAGGATCGCTACGATCTGGCGGTGGGCGATCGCTCTGGGGAGAGTTATCTTTACGATCTTGCACAGCAGCGCTATCACGGTAACCTTGAGCGCGCTGCCCGGCAACTGCTACAGGACTACCGCCGCGGCCAACTAGGGGCGATCGCCCTCGAGCAACCCCCCCTAGCCGCTTAGGTAACGAACAATGACTACCGATTACTTAAGGATGCCAAAGTAGTATGCGGCAACCAAGAAGTTAATCGCCAGCAGGAGCACTGCCCAAAATGTGCGAAACGTGTAGGTGGGCTTTGCAGACTTTGTTGCCATAGTTGACATCCTCTTTGATGGAAAACGGCACCCTGATTATACCAAACAGCTTTGCTCAACGGATTCACGACAGCAGCACAGGGTGCAATCTCTCTTGAGGGCATCGAGATCAACGCTAGTGGAGGTAGCCATAACAGTTGGTGGGTCTCTAGGCAACCACTTTGCCACGGAATACCAAATAGTTATAGAGGTTGTAGGCCAGCATAATCGGAATTAAAAAGGCCACAAAGATCAGCATAAAAACTTGGGAGCTAGGGGCTGCCGAGGCCTCATAGATCGTGACACTGGGGGGAATGATGTTGGGAAAAATCACAAACCCCAGCCCAATAAAGGACATAAGAAAGATCAGAAATGTCCAGACCAGTGGCATAGATTCCTCGCGACGCTTCAGGCTCCGCAGTAGCATGGCAATGAGGAACACTCCCAACAGGGGAATCGCAGCAAAAACGTAGAACAGCGGTGGCTGAAACAGTTGTTCGCGCACCTGTACATGGAAAATCGGAGCCGTAATCGTAATCAAAATGGCACCGATCAAGGTTGTCCATGTGGCAATGGTGGCGGTTTTATAGTGGGTGTTCTGCAACTCGCCGCTGGTTTTGTAGATTAAGTAGGTGGAGCCAATGAGAACATAGCCTTGAATGAGGGTCAGCGCCACTAAAACCGAGTGCCATGTCAGCCAGTCCCACATGCTGCCCGCAAAATTCCCCGCGGCATCGACGTTAATGCCTTCAAATACGGTGCCTACGGCAAACCCTTGCCCCAAGGCGGCCAAGAAACTGCCAACGCCAAAGGTCAGGTTCCATACCCGCTTGTTGTTGGCGTTTTCGCGAAATTCAAAGGAAACGGCTCGCAAAATCAGTCCTACGACCATGATGACGGCGGGCAGGKAAAGGGCATTGAGGATGGTGGCGTAGGCCAAGGGAAAGGCACCAAAGAGGGAGCCCCCCATCAGCACGAGCCATGTTTCGTTTGCATCCCAGACATTGCCGAGGCTGGTCATAAGGATATTCCGCCGTTGCTCGCTGCTAGCGGTCAGCGACAGAATGCCAATGCCCAAATCAAAGCCATCGAGGAGAATATAGAGGAACAGAAATAAACCCAGAATGCAAAACCACACTTGGGGCAGGAAATGCTGGAGGGGGGCTAGAGGATTGGTGTCCATAGGAGTTTACCGTTACTGCTGGGTTTCTAGAGGGCGACTATCGGGCTGATGCTCTGCCATTTTGATGCGAATTTCGAGTTCTTCGGCATTACGTAGGCCAGGAACGGGCAAGGCCACGTTGGGGCCTTTCTGGATGATGCGGCTACCAAAAAAGAGGGCGGCAAAGAAAAAGATGGTGTAAAGTGCAACAAGGCCGCTGAGGGAAAACAGGACGACTTGAGGCGGTAAGGCCGAGGCAGCCTCTGCGGTGCGCATTTGGCCATAGACAATCCACGGCTGCCGTCCGACGCAACGCACAATCCAACCCGCTTCCACCGCAATGTAGCCCAGCGGTCCAGCAAAAATCCAGCCCCACCACAGCCATTTGTAGTTGCCAAGGCGATCGCCAGCAAGGCCAGTGCGCCACCAAATAAATACCGTCACGCTCACTAAGGCAGCAAGATACAGGCCAATAGCTATCATGGTGCGGAAGGAATAGTAGATCAGACCAATCAGGTGGGGGCGATCGCTCGGTGCCCACTCCTTCAACCCCAGCACAGGGCTATCCAGAGTGGGTTTTAGCTCCAGTAAATAACCGAGCAGGCCAGGAATTTTTACGTCCACCTTATTGGTTTGGGTTGCTTCATCAGGGATGGCAATTAAACTCCAACTGGCGGACGTTCCGGCGGGAATGGTCTCCCATTGGGCTTCCATGGCGGCCAGCTTAGCGGGTTGATAGCGATAGACTTGCTCGGCACTCAGGTGACCCACAAAAATTTGCAGCGGCGCAACAATCAAGGCCATCACCAGAACCACCTTCAAGGATTTGGTAAAGAAATTAGGCAGGCGATTTTGCAGTAGGTACCAAGCACTAATGCCGCCAATCACAAATAAGGAGGTTTCTAGGGTGGCAAAGAACATGTGCAAAAAGCTATTGACCATGAAAGGGTTGGCGATCGCTTGGAAATAGTCTTGCACCTGGAACTTGCCATTGACAAAAACCCCGCCAGCAGGGGTTTGCAGCCAGGAATTGGCCGAGAGAATCCAAAACGTTGAGAGGTTGGCACCAAAGGCAACGCAAATGGTGGCCACCCAGTGCATGAGGGGCGGAACCCGCTGCCAGCCAAAGACCATAATGCCTAAGAAACTGGCTTCGAGCATAAAGGCCATCGTGCCTTCAAAGCCGAGCACGGTACCAAAAAAATCCCCCACGGCTAGGGAAAAAGGTGCCCAGTTCAAACCAAACTGGAACGCCATCGGCAAGCCAGAGGCAACACCAATGCCAAAGTTCAGGATGTAGAGCTTTGACCAAAAGCGGGCATGGTGGTAGTAGGTGAGGTTCTTCGTTTTCAGCCAGAGTCCTTCTATCACTACTAGGTAAATGCCCATACCCGTGGTGAGGACTGGCCAGAGCATATGAAAAATTGCCGTCAGGGCAAACTGCCAGCGGGATAACGCAACCGTATTTAAGCTCTCTAGCATTCTGGATGTACCCTAGGCGTTGACTAGCTAACTTGTAGCAAGGCTAATTCGGCTTTGACAAGCTAAATACCCTGCCCGCGCGAAAGCTTTAGCTTTTTTTTACTCTTTATTTACCAAGAAAACCGGGTCTAACGCCCCGCTTTTAGGGCAAGAAGTATGTCAAACCCAGTGCGCCGCAGAGGCAGATAGTAACCGCTGTTCCCAAAACCTCAGGTTCAACCTATGGCAGAATAGCTATGTGCACGAACGACTGGCCAGATTGCAGGGATGTCCAACCGCGAGGTGATACCTACAGCGCTTGCCCTGTCTTCCTTGCAGTCACTGCTGGAGGAGTGTCCCCCCAAATATTAGGGCGCGTCAATTTTACTTGGTGCTTTTGCTGTCAACTCCCTGTGAAAAGGCAACACCTATGAGCGATCGCATTCGCATTAATCTGGTAGAGGGGTCGGTTGCATTCTGTTTTTCCCGCGATGCGGCTCAGTCCCTACGGACAGCAATTGACGATCTCATGGAAGGCATGCGGGCGATCGCCACCGCCAAGGCCAGCGGTAGTCAAATCAGCCCCCAAGCCGTTATGGAATACCAACACGTTGGCGAGGTGTTTTTGGAAGTGTTTTGTAACCCCAATATTTGGCCCAATCCCTACGCCGCCAAGGTGCTTTTAACGGTGCGGGATGAGTCCATTCGCCTGACAACGGAGGCGGAACTCAGCCGGTTGATTGAAGACCTCAATGCCTTTATCGACGCCCCCTAGGGCACTGAGCCACGTGTGATGATTGCTGCCCCTAAGTCTGGCCGTTCCAGTCGCTTCCGCCGTCTCCTGCATTACCTGCGCCCCCATCAAACTAAAATCTGGGCGGGGGTGGTTGCCCTATTGGTGGTGAACCTGCTTGGTACGTACCTGCCGCTGCTGATTGGCACAGCGATTGATGAGCTGCAGGCTCAATTTCAATTTCAGCGGGTGGTGTTCTATGCCCTGCTATTGATTGGCTTGGCCTCGTTGATGTGGTTGATTCGCATGGCTTCGCGGCTGTGGATCTTTGGGGCGGGTCGCTTGGTTGAGTTTGACCTCAAGCAGCGCATCTTTGAGCACCTACTGCGACTAGAGCCGAGTTATTTTGCTGAAAATACCGCTGGAGACCTCATTAACCGCGCCACTAGTGATGTGGATAATATCCGCCGCTTAGTGGGGTTTGCCCTCCTGAGTGCGGTCAATACTCTCTTTGCCTATGGTTTCACCCTACCCGTGATGCTGGCCATTCATCCGGGGTTGAGTTTAGGGGCGATCGCCGTCTATCCGGCGGTATTGTTCATTGTCCAAACCTTTAGCGATCGCCTGCGCTCAGAGCAACTGGAGGTACAGCAAAGCCTGTCGGATCTCAGTGATCTGATCCAAGAGGACATGAGTGGCATTGCCCTAATTAAAATTTATGGCCAAGAAGCCAATGAACAACGCCAATTTGATCGCCTAAACGCAGAACTGCTAGCCAATAACCTAGTCCTCGCCAAAACCCGTAATATTTTATTTCCGCTGTTAGGGGGCATGGTCAGCTTTAGCCTGCTGATTTTGCTGTGGTTTGGCAGCCGTATGATTGCCGACAACACCATTCAGGTCGGGGATTTTGTAGCGTTACTGCTGTATATAGAGCGCCTCATTTTTCCGACGGCACTGCTGGGCTTTACGATTACCACCTACCAGCGAGGAGAAGTCAGCATCGATCGGGTGGAGGCCATCTTGAGTGTAGAGCCACGGATTAAGGATGCTCCCGATGCTCTGTCATTGCCCCAGGTGAAGGGGCATCTGCGCTTTCAGGAGTTTAGCTACACCTATCCCAATCGCCGCACCCCTGTTTTAGATCGGCTGACCTTTGAGGTGCAGCCCGGCGAGATGGTAGCCATTGTTGGCCCCATTGGCTGTGGCAAATCGACCTTGGCCAGTGCCTTACCCCGTTTGTTGGACATTGCCCCTAACCAAATTTTCCTGGATGGTATTGATATTACCCGACTACGCCTAGCGGATCTGCGCGGGGCGAGCGCCTACGTTCCTCAGGAAAGCTTTTTATTTAGCACCACCATCAAGAACAACATTCGCTATGGGGAACCAGAGGCCAGTGAACTGAAAGTAATTGCTGCCGCCAGCCAAGCACAAATTCACCACGAAATCTTGAACTTCCCCAAACAGTACGAGACCCTTGTGGGGGAGCGGGGGATTACCCTCTCTGGAGGACAGCGACAACGCACTGCCCTTGCCCGTGCCCTACTCGTCAATGCGCCAATTTTAGTGCTGGATGATGCCCTTGCCAGTGTCGATAACCAAACCGCCAGTCAAATTCTGCGGGCATTGCACGATCGCCGCCAAACCGTACTGTTTATCTCCCACCAACTGGCGGCTGCCGCCACCTGCGATCGCATTCTTGTCATGGATCGGGGGCGGATTGTGCAGCAGGGCACCCATAGTGAGTTAGCGGCTGTCCCCGGACTGTACCAATCGCTGTGGGAGCAATACCAAGTGGAAGCGACCCTACAGTCTGAGGGCGGATGAAGACAGCGGTATTTACAACTGGAACTGAGTCATCGTTGCTCAATCGTGCCTTGGAGTTGCGATTTGCGGCTGGAGACACGGGTATGAGTCGTGTACCTTGAAACGTAAAGTTTTATGTCTGGATTCAACATTTCTGCTTCTAGCACAGTCCTAGCCGTGCACCAGCGAGAGATCTTTTGGCAAGCTTGGCAACACCAGCGGCAACAGACCCTAGCGCTCATCGCGGATCTGCCAGACTCAGCTCTGCGAACCCAACCTCACCCCCTGTACAGTCCGGTGGGCTGGCATCTAGGGCATATTGGCTTTACTGAAGCCCTGTGGCTTTTGGATCAGCCCACGCATCCCGCTGTGAGCGATCGCCATCGCTACTGGTTTGCGGCGGATGGTCGTCCGAAAGCAGAGCGGCAGCAACTACCGGATCGGGCAGAGTTACTCAGCTATCTGGCAGACATTCGCCAAGAGGTGGGCGATCGCCTGTGGCGGCTATCGGAGTCCCAATGGCAGGAAGAGGCTCGTCTGTGGTGGKGGATATTGCAGCACGAAGCCCAGCACACGGAAACCCTGCAAATGGTCTTGGCTATGCAGGGGCGGCTGAACAGGTATCCACCGCCTATCGGTGATGTCACGACACCCTTTGCTGTACCTGCAGGCGAGTATCGTCTTGGCCGAGATGATCTGCTGGCCTTAGATAATGAACAGCCCTCTCATCTGGTGCTGAGTCCCCCCTTTGTCATAGATGCGGCACCCGTGACGTGGGGGCAATACCGCAACTTTGTTGAGAATGGCGGCTACCAGCGGCCAGAATGGTGGTCAGCAGCGGGGTGGCAGTGGCGCGAAAGCCATGGCATCACAGCCCCCTTCTACCCCATTCCCGATGATCATTTGCACGCTCCGGTGTGGGGCTTGAGTTTTTACGAAGCTGAAGCTTACGGTCACTCGCAAGGGAAGCGTTTACCCAGCGAACAGGAGTGGGAAATTGCCTGCCAACACGGTTTACCCTACACTGGCTTGGTTTGGGAGTGGGTTCAAACCCCCTTTGCACCCTATGCCGGATTTCAAAGCTATCCCTACCGAGGCTATTCCACACCCTATTTTGATGGGGAGCATTACGTTCTCAAGGGGGGTAGTGAGTGCACTCAACCGTTACTCAAACGATCTGCGTTTCGCAACTGGTATCTGCGATCTAGCCGAGGTGTCTTTGCCGGAGCGCGGTATGTCAGACGAGTTTTCTAGGGGCACAAGATGACACCACCGGATACTCTCTACCTCTTTGTCTATGGCACCCTCAAGACCGGCTATGATCCCCATACGAAACTCTGCCAACCATGGTTACACTCCCACCAGCCTGCCTTAGCTCAAGGTCGTCTTTACCATTTACCCATGGGCTACCCCGCTATGACCCCAGAGGAAGGATGGGTACATGGTGAACTCCTCATCTTTAGGAACCCACCCGACACCCTATTAGAGCGCTTGGATAACTTTGAAGGATATTACCCTCAGTTGCCACCGGATCGTAGTGCGTACCAGCGGCAGCGTATCCCTGTTTATGATCTAGATCGAACCCCCTTGACCACCGCGTGGGGCTACATTATGTCGGTGGCCATGGTACAACAGGTGCGTGGCGAATGGTTGCCGGAAGGGGTATGGAATCGGCAAACGGATCTGCGGGCTTAGGGGTTGCGCCGCGGTGGCTTCGCAGGCACGACATGCAGTTCCTTGAGTTGTTGTGGCTCCACACCACTGGGTGCCCCCGTGAGCAGACAGCGAGCCTGCTGGGTTTTGGGGAAGGCGATCGTGTCGCGAATAGAGTCTTCCCCTGCCAAGAGCATCACCAAGCGATCGAGGCCGTAGGCAATGCCGCCGTGGGGAGGCGTGCCAAACTCAAACGCTTCTAGTAAGAAGCCAAATTTTTCCTGTGCCGCAGTCTCATCCAAGCCAATGGTTTCAAATACTTGCCGTTGTAGTTCGGGCTGGTGAATGCGCAGGCTTCCTCCCCCTACTTCGTAGCCGTTGTAGATCAGATCGTAGGCCTGGGCACGGGCGGTTTTCAGGTTGTCTAAATCGTGGGGATGGGGCGCGGTGAAGGGATGGTGCAGTGCTTCGAGGCGCTTTTCCTCGGCGTTCCACTCAAACATTGGGAAGTCCACAATCCAAAGGAGGTTGATGGCCGCTGGGTCAATCAGGGCAAACTCGCGGGCAATGGTCTGCCGCAAGCGATCTAAGGTTTTGTTGACCGTGGCTACTTCCCCTGCCCCAAATAACAACAGGTGGCCTGGCTGTGCGCCGGTGCGCTTCAGTAATTCAGCCTTTTGCTGTGGCGAAAGATTGTCTTTAATGGCACCAATGGTATCGATGTCGCCGTTGTCGCGCACACGGATATAGGCTAAGCCCTTAGCTCCTGCGGCGGTTGCCTCTTGGAACAGATCGCCGCCGGGTTTAATCCGCACGTTGGAGATGCGATCGTTGCCGTTGGGAATGGGCAGAATTTTGACAATCCCCCCTTGGGCGATCGCCCCACTAAAGACCTTGAAGCCACAGTCTTTGAGTAAATCTGAGACATCGACAAGTTCCAAGCCATAGCGGGTGTCCGGTTTGTCGGTGCCATAGCGATCCATGGCTTCATGGTAGCTGAGGCGGGGAAACGGCCGGGGCAGCTCAATGCCTTTGACGGTCTTGAAGATGTGGCACACTAAGGCTTCGTTAAGAGCGAGGATCTCATCTTGCCCCATGAAGCTCATTTCCATGTCCAGTTGGGTAAATTCTGGCTGGCGATCGGCTCTGAGATCTTCATCCCGGAAGCAGCGGGCAATCTGGTAGTAGCGATCGCACCCTGCCACCATCAGCAATTGCTTAAATAACTGTGGCGATTGGGGGAGGGCAAACCATTCCCCGGGGTTGACGCGGCTGGGCACTAAATAATCGCGGGCACCCTCCGGGGTTGAGCGGGTCAGGATGGGGGTTTCAACTTCAATAAAGCCTGCTTCGTCCTCAAGGAAACGGCGTATTGCCTGCACCACGCGATGGCGTAACTGTAAGTTGTGGGCCATGCGCTCCCGTCGCAAATCGAGGTAGCGATAGCGCAGCCGCACCTCTTCGCGCACCTGCTCCTGTTCAGCGGCGGAGATGCTAAAGGGCAATTGTTGCCGCACCGGATTGAGGAGTTCGATGTGATCGGCATACACTTCGATGTCGCCCGTTGCCAGTTTAGGGTTCAACGAATCGACAGGCCGTTGGCTGACGCGACCCACCACCTTAATGACGTACTCACTGCGTAGGCGATCGGCCTGTTGATACGACTCAGGGGTACGCTGAGGATCGCTGACAATCTGGACAATACCGGAGCGATCGCGCAAGTCGATAAAAATTACCCCGCCGTGATCCCGACGCCGATCGACCCAGCCGTAGAGCGTAACGGTGGACTCAACATCGCTGACGCGGACATTGCCGCAGTAGTGCGTTCGCATAAACCCCAAGTGATAATCTAATGGCCAGTCGCTAAAGCCTTACTATTTTAGCGGTTTTTAGCGGTTTCCCCTCTCCAAATGGCACGGTCTGTGTGATGGGAATCACTCCTGCGTGTGGCTGCCATCACAGTTACGTTTGGTCAGCCAGTGCCATAGTAAAGCCAGCGCAGTTGAATTCAGTGCAGTTGCTTATAGAAACCGGAGGGTTCGGGAACCGGATAAAACCTCGCTCGTTCACGACGGTGATACAGAACGGTTCCCGCGCCTACGGCAGTAGGCAGAGTCAGCCTTGACATTCTTCGATATACCGTTTCACTGTCTGGGCTGAAACGTTCCCGGTAGTACCCCAATAATAACTGTGTGCCCAGAGTTGGGATTTTTCATGCAGGTTTTTGAGATGTGGAAATTCCATTCTGAGCCGTCTTGAACTGTATCCTTTCATGACGTTCACCGCCTGAGAAGCTAGCACTTCTCATAAGGTTGCTATTTCCGTAAATAGGCCTCTATAATAACTGCATACCATCTTAACCCAATGATGTTTTTAGCCGTCCAAAAAGATGTTTTTCAACCTGACAAGCAGCTTGCTCAGTTGCTTACTGAGTTAGCGCGTCTTGCCAACAATCTCTACAACCAAGGTGTGTATGAGTCTCGGCAATACTTCTTTGAGCAAGGACGGAACCCGTTCAAGGTTCTGAAGTATGTCAACCTCTACGCAAAACTGAAGGAGAGTGAAAACGGGAAGCTGTTACATTCTCAGGCTGCACAGCAAGTGTTGAAATCTGTGAATGAGGCGTTCAAAAGCTTCAAATCACTCTCAAAACTGTTCAAACTGGGGCAGTTCGACCATGAACCAAAATTGCCGCGATACAGATCGGAAGAGC
>NZ_JAKLTU010000067.1:0-2283 GCF_022570815.1 Synechococcus sp. PCC 6716 | reverse complement strand
TATTTTGGAGCAAGCCCTAGGCACCAACCATCCAAAAGTGGCCACCACCCTCAATAACTTGGCGCTGCTGTATGAAGCACAAGGGGAATATAGCAAGGCCGAACCTTTTTACCAACGCAGCTTGGTAATTTTGGAGCAAGCCCTAGGCGCCAACCATCCAAAAGTGGCCACGACCCTCAATAACTTGGCGCTACTGTATGAAAAACAAGGGGAATATAGCAAGGCCGAACCTTTACTACAGCGCAGCTTGGTGATTTTGGAGCAAGCCCTAGGCACCAACCATCCAGAAGTGGCCACGACCCTCAATAACTTGGCGCTGCTGTATGAAGCACAAGGGGAATATAGCAAGGCCGAACCCCTACACCAGCGCAGTTTGGCAATTTTGCAACAGACCCTAGGGGCTAGCCACCCAAATGTGGCCGCTGTCCTCAACAACTTGGCAGGGTTGTATCAAGCACAAGGGGAATATRSCAAAGCCGAACCGCTWTTCCAACGCAGCTTGGTGATTTTGGAGCAAGCCCTAGGCACTAACCATCCAGAAGTGGCCACGACCCTCAATAACTTGGCGCTGCTGTATGAAGCACAAGGGGAATATAGCAAGGCCGAACCTYTTCTACAGCGCAGYTTGGCGATWAGGGAACGAGTTTTAGGTGCCAATCACCCAGATGTCGCCCAATCCCTGAACAACTTGGCGCTACTGTATCGARAGCAAGGGCAATATAGCAAAGCCGAACCGCTATTGCAGCGCAGTTTGGCGATCAGGGAGCAAGCCTTGGGCACCAACCATCCAGAAGTGGCCACCACCCTCAACAACTTGGCACGGYTGTATCRARAGCAAGGCCAATATAGTAAAGCCGAACCCCTATACCAGCGCAGTTTGGCAATTTTGCAACAGACCCTAGGGGCTARCCACCCAAATGTGGCCRCTRYCCTCAACAACTTGGCGCTGYTGTATGAAGCACAAGGGGAATATAGCAAGGCCGAACCTTTACTACAGCGCAGCTTAGTGATTTTGGAGCAAGCCCTAGGCACCAACCATCCAAAAGTGGCCACCACACTCAACAACTTGGCGTTGTCCTATGCAGCACAAGGGGAATATAACAAAGCCGAACCGCTATTGCAGCGCAGTTTGGCGATCAGGGAGCAAGCCCTAGGCACCAATCACCCAGATGTCGCCCAATCCCTGAACAACTTGGCGCTACTGTATCGAGAGCAAGGCCAATATAGTAAAGCCGAACCCCTATACCAGCGCAGTTTGGTGATTTTGGAGCAAGCCCTAGGCGCCAACCATCCAAAAGTGGCCACTACCCTCAACAACTTGGCGCTGTTGTATGAAGCACAAGGGGAATATAGCAAGGCCGAACCGCTATTGCAGCGCAGTTTGGCGATCAGGGAGCAAGCCCTAGGCACCAACCATCCAAAAGTGGCCACGACCCTCAAYAACTTGGCGCTGCTGTATGAAGCACAAGGGGAATATAGCAAAGCCGAACCGCTAYTRCAGCGCAGCTTGGTGATTTTGGAGCAAGCCCTAGGCGCCAACCATCCAAAAGTGGCCACGACCCTCAATAACTTGGCGCTGTTGTATGAAGCACAAGGGGAATATAGCAAGGCCGAACCTTTACTACAGCGCAGCTTGGTGATTTTGGAGCAAGCCCTAGGCGCCAACCATCCAAAAGTGGCCACTACCCTCAACAACTTGGCGCTGCTGTATGAAGCACAAGGGGAATATAGCAAGGCCGAACCTTTACTACAGCGCAGCTTGGTGATTTTGGAGCAAGCCCTAGGCGCCAACCATCCAGAAGTGGCCACGACCCTCAATAACTTGGCGCTACTGTATGAAAAGCAAGGGCAATACGCCAAAGCCGAACCGCTTTACCAACGCAGCTTGGTGATTTTGGAGCAAGCCCTAGGCTCCAACCATCCAGAAGTGGCCACGACCCTCAATAACTTGGCGCTGCTGTATGAAGCACAAGGGGAATATAGCAAGGTCGAACCTTTACTACAGCGCAGCTTGGTGATTTTGGAGCAAGCCCTAGGCACCAACCATCCAGAAGTGGCCACGACCCTCAACAACTTGGCGGTGCTGTATGAAGCACAAGGGGAATATAGCAAGGCCGAACCTTTACTACAGCGCAGCTTGGTGATTTTGGAGCAAGCCCTAGGCGCCAACCATCCAAAAGTGGCCACCGCCCTGAGCAACTTGGCGCTGTTGTATTGGAGGCTCAACCAAATTGAGCCAGCCCTAACACGTCTGGTACAGGCATTGGACATTGAAGAAACTCA
>NZ_JAKLTU010000016.1:0-25506 GCF_022570815.1 Synechococcus sp. PCC 6716 | reverse complement strand
TCTAGAGCGTAAGAACAATTTGTCGGTGGTTTGGTGAAGTCACCACCTATTTTGATAATCACACAAATAGTGGTGTTGTTGAAGGTATTAACAATAAATTGAAGCTGATCAAGCGGTCAGGTTATGGGTTCAGGAACTTTGACAATTTTCAGTTACGTTGCTTAATTTGCTGGCATTTAGCTATTGATTAAGCATAACTCGGACGATAGAGCCAAGCATCTAAACGTTGGAGGAAAGCCAGAAAGCAAATAAGCAAACTTCAGAATAAGGTTGCCAATCAAAGACAAGACTGGCAACACAAAGTAGCTGCACAAATAGTTAGCGGTAATAGCTTGGTAGCTACTGAAAAATTGAACATCAAGGGGATGACTCGTAAAGCCCAAAAAGGCAGGCAAAAAACAGGACTAAATAGGTCTTTGTTAGATGTCGGGATTGGCAATTTGGTATCACTAATCAGGTACAAGCTTGATGAATGCGGTGGGGTATTCGTTGAAGTACCTCTCAAAATTGCTCCCTCCCAAGTCTGCCCTCAATGCGGCCACAAAAAGAAAAAGGAGTTGTCCCAACATGTGCATAATTGCGATAAATGCAACTTTGTTGCTGACCGTGACGTGGCAGCAGCGATGGTAATGCTCAATTATGCCAAGGGGTTAGGAACTAGCCTCTCAAACGTCGATGCTGAACCTCTTTCTAAAGCCCCACAGTTTTGTGGAGGGTTTAGGAAAGTTCAGCAGATGAAGCGTCAGAAACCTCGCACGTAGCTTAAGCAGAGTGCGTAGGTAGTTCATAGCTTGCGCTGCTTATAGCGAGGTATGTTCTGGGGACGCAAGGGGGTCACCGGCGTGGCGCGACGGCGGGTTCTGGCTGCAGGGGTGCGGGTCTGCTGGTTAATGGATGTGGGTAGGGGAAGAATTGTTGCCTGATGAGCCTCCCGAGCACTGCGGATGAGCAGCCCAGCGATCGCCAGACTCGCCATAATGGAGCTACCCCCATAGCTAAAGAGGGGAAAGGGCAGGCCAGTGGTGGGCAGAATGCCAATGGCAACGCCCATGTTAATCAGCGCCTGTAGCAGCGTAATCACGGTGGCACCAAGGGCAATCAGTTGCACCACCGGCTCACGACATTGATGGACAACCCGCATCCCTAGGTAGCCATAGGCGGCCAGCAACGCCAGTAAAAATAGGCAACCGACTAAGCCCATTTCCTCAGCGTAAATGGAAAAAATAAAATCTGTGTGCTGAATCGGTAGATAGGCAAGCTTCTGCTGCGAGAAACCATAGCCCGACCCAAAGACCCCGCCGGAGGCAACCGCCAGTAGGCTCTGCACCAGTTGATAGCCATCCCCCATGGCGTCAGACCAAGGGTCTAAAAAGGACATTACCCGCCGCCGTTGGTAATCATTAATGCTAATACTCAATACGGCTAAACCCACGCCGCTGATCGCCGTCATACTCAGGGGCATCAATGGTAAGCCTGCCCCTAGAGCAACCAGCCACAAACTCATGCCACACAGAGCCGTGGTACTCAAATTCGGTTGAATCAGAATTCCCACGAGGGTTAGGGCAAAGGCGCTGAGCCAGAAGCAGCGGGCTTTGAGGTGGAGCCGCCGCCACGAGCTAAAGACCCATGCCGCCTGTAGCACCAAAAAGGGTTTCATCATTTCTGACGGCTGAATTTGCACCGGACCAACGCTAATCCAGCGGGTTGCGCCCATCATTGTGCTGCCAACGCCCGGCAACCGTGTCGCCCAAATCAAGAGCAAAAATAAAAAAAAGCCCGGTATGGCCATTTGCAGCGATCGCCGTAACGGCAGCCGGATAAAGACCTGAAACCCCCCCCACCCCAATGCCAGCCAAATTAACTGCCGCTTAAAGAAATAAAGCCCATCGCCTGCCTCTGCTAAGCCCACAGGAAAGCTCGCAGAAAAAAGCACCACCATCCCCAAGCCCAACCACACAAGTGTGAGCCAGTGGAGTAATCGTGCCTCCAGTGTCCAATCCTTAACGGCGCGATCGCCTAGGGGAAGAAAACGCCACCACTTCACAATGGAATCACCCTCGCTGGCACCGTGCCACTATAGGAACCGTTTCTAATCTGGCACAATTATTATGCATCTTCTGTTATTATGCATCTTCTGTCGTGGACTCAATGCCCGTGAACTCCTTAACCGTGCCCTCTGTCTCGGAACGTTTTGAACAGTGCCGATCGGCGCAACGCTGCGCCCTTATCCCGTTTCTAACGGCGGGAGACCCTGATCTAGAAACAACAGCGGCGGCACTTAAGGCTCTAGATCGCCACGGCGCGGATCTCATTGAACTGGGGATGCCCTACTCGGATCCCTTAGCTGATGGCCCAGTTATCCAAGCAGCCGCTACCCGTGCGCTGCGAAAGGGCACCCGTTTGGCGGCGGTGCTAGAAATGGTTCAGAATCTACAACTGCGCACCCCTTTAATTTTGTTTACCTACTACAACCCCATTTACCATCACGGCATTTCTAACTTTCTAAAGGCAGTGGCCACGGCAGGGATCAAAGGCTTGGTTATTCCTGATCTTCCCCTTGAAGAAGCTGAACCTGTTCTTGAGGAAACCGCTGCCCTTGGTGTAGAACTCACTCTTTTGATTGCACCCACCACCTCGCCAGAGCGGATGCAGGCGATCGCCCGTGCCTCCCAAGGGTTTATCTATCTGGTGAGCACCACCGGAGTCACTGGCATGCGGCAGGAAATGGCTAGCCGGGTTCAAGACCTGATCCACACCCTCCGCCAAATTACCCCTAAACCCATTGGCGTAGGCTTTGGCATTTCTAACCCTGAACAGGCTCATCAAGTGAAGGTATGGGGAGCCGATGCCGCCATTGTCGGGAGTGCGTTTGTCAAACGCCTTAGCGACCCTAGCCAAGGACTGGAGGCCGTAGCCACCTTTTGCCAAGCCCTACGCACTGCCCTAGACACCCCCTAGGGACGTACCGTCAAGCTAAAGTAAATGCCATCGGACTGCAAACTGTCCACCTGTCCCGGCAGATTGAGTAAGGGGGCAGCATACTCTAGCTTCAGGTCTAAGTTAGGGGTGGGCTGCACCAACAACCCCATCCCTAGCCCTGCAATGACATTATTGGGCACGGCTCCCGCCGGATTCGTGCTATTGTTCCAAACCCAACCCAGATCAAAGAGTGGGCCAATGGAAATAATGGGTCGCCGGTTTGCCGTTCGCATCACCGGAAAACGAGCTTCCCCCGAAAAACGCACGCCATTATCCCCAGACAGGGCGTTTGTGGAGTAGCCTCGCACCGAGAGGCCGCCGCCAATGACAAACTGGTGAAAAGGCAGCAGGTTACTCGGACTTAACTGCACATCGGTGCGCAACACCAGAAAATTATCCCCCCACAACCGCTGTAACCGCTGGCCTTGGCCGAGCCAGCTAAAAAAGTTGCCATCCGGAATTGATCCGGGGTTTTCAGTGGCGCCAAAAATAGGTACGCCAAAGTTAAACTGAGAGCGGAACACCCATGCCCCTTGGGTGTCACGGCGAGTATATTCTTGGGCAAACTCAAAAACCCGCGATGCGCTGTAGCCGGTGGCATCAGACCCAATCGAGAGAGGTGTGGGTACCCCCGCCACAAAGGTTTGCCCAGACTGCATCAGGAAACCAATACCAAAGGCCAGTTCTTCGCGCACATTGCGGATCACTGGCTGCCGGAAACTCGCTTGATAAATAGAGGATTCACTGCGGATATTGAAGGCGGCAAGGGCTGGGGGTTGGGTGATTTCGCTATCGGCTTGTACCGTGCGAATAGAAAAGGTGCCATTCATGGCATTGAGGGGGATGCTGTAGCCAAACTCAGCAGTGTTTGAAGTGCCCCAATCAAAGGTTCCCAAGTTATTCCCGATGGCATAGGAGCCGTAAATAGTATCGCCACGGCCACTCAGGTTACTGTAGCCCAAAAAGGCAGTGGCCCGGTTGGGGGCGATCGCTGGCGGGGTAATATTATCGAGGCCAAAGGCGGCATTAAACCACCGCGCGGGCACCACCCGCACCACTAAAATACTATCCTCCGGCTTGGTACCGGGTCTTAAGCTGGCAGAAAGGTTGAGAAATAGCGGATCAACTCGCAACAGTCGCAATTGCTCTTCTAGCTTGTTGGAGTTAAGGGGCACGCCTGCTCCTAGCTCAATGCGGCTGCGGATATACCGCTGCAGGATCCCCTTATTCCCCTCAATTTGGATGGCTTCAAGGCGACCTTCAATCACTTGAATAGTGATGGTGCCATCGGCACTCACTTGCTCTGTTAAAACCGCTCGCGAGGTTAAATAGCCACCATCTAAATACAGTTTAGTAATGGCATCGGCTGCTGCTTGTAACTCGTCTAGGGTAACTTGCCGCCCTTCAAGGGGGGTCACAATTGGATCAAATTCCGCAGCACCGAAAATTGTGCTCCCTTCCACAACAATTTTTCGCACAGGGATGAGCACCGTGCGCCCCCCTTGGCCAGGAGGAGGCAGTGGCTGGGCAGGGGTGTCAAGAACGGCAGGGGGAGTAGCCGGTAAGGGGGGCGGCTCTGGTAGCGGTGGTTGAAGTTCCAGTTGAGTGGGGTTCGTCAGCGGAATCGAGGCAACTGCCGCTGGGGCGAGCCAACCGCCTAATCCCCATAGCAGCGATACCGCAATGGGATGGCTAATGAATAGAAATGGGACTGTTTTCACGTCTTTAACCCCACATTAAAAGCTAGTAAGCAATAACTACAGCACTGCAAATAACAGAAATATAAAAATATAAGCAGTTCTTATAGAATGTCTAGAAATTTAGTGTGAGGAGAACGTATTTGACAGAGAATTCTTTAAGATTCTAACGGATGATTCGTCAGCCGCCAAGTAAATATACGCAAACGATGGTTGCTCAGCGTTTGGTGGGGCGCTTGCGCCGTTGCCACCACAGGGGCAGCACTGTCAAGAACAGTAGTGCTAGGCTGGCTGCGAGGAACGGCAGTTGGTTACCGGTTGTCAGCAGGGTATCGCCCGCTGCCCCTAACCATGCGTAGGTGACAATGCTGGGAATCAGTCCGATAAATGTGGCGGCCGCATATACAGTAACAGGAATAGCTGTTAAGCCAAAGCCAAAGTTAACAAGACTAAAGGGCGAAAAGGGGGCAAGGCGCACCGCTAAAATGAACCAAAAAGGCTGGCTTGCCACCGATTGTTGCAGGGTGTGCAGCCAAGGATGGTGGGCGATGCGCTGTTGTAGCCAATCATAGGCACAGTAGCGAGCCACTAAAAACGCAAGGATCGCACCAAGGGTTGCCCCTAGGAGTGCCCAGACACTGCCCCACACCCATCCAAACAGCGCCCCGGCAATCATTGGGAAAAAGGTTCCGGGAACCCCCACAGCAGTGGCCACCGCAAATAGAACAACGTAGCCAGCAACAGCATAGGTGCCCCAACTGCGAATGAGGGTCACAAGGGCAGAATAGTCGAGCCACCAACTGAGGCTCCCTAAGCTCATTCCCATCAGGGCGATCGCCCCCAAGAGCCAGAGGGTAGAGCCTTTAGGGCGAGGGCAGCGCAGTTTCCACATTGCTTTGCTCAGGGGGTAGCAACGCGGTCTCGTCAATGGCTAAATCGAACCAGAAGGTACTGCCTACTCCTACTTCACTAATGAGATGAATGTGGGTGTTGTGCTTGTGGATAATGTCTTGGACAATGGCTAGACCCAAGCCCGTCCCCTCAAGGGTGTGGACGCGATTCTCAACGCGGAAGAAACGCTCAAACACTCGGGGTTGATCTTCAGGGGCAATGCCCATCCCTGTGTCCGCCACTTCAATGCGCACCCGCTCCTGCTCGGGGTCACTGGGAGGATGCCACACATAGGCTCGAATAACAACCCGTCCCCCCTCTGGGGTGAATTTGAGAGCATTGCCCACCAAGTTGGTTAAGGCACCAATGAGTAAATCGTAGTTCCCCCACACCGCTGGTAGGGGGGTGTCCACCTCCGTAGAAAGCTCAATGGACTTGTTGGCGGCATTCAGTTGGTAGGTGCGCAGAATTTGCTCGATCACTTGCCCCATGTGTACCGCCCCAAATTGGTAGGGGCGACCGGACTCCAGCCTAGAAATGTCTAGGAAATCATTGACTAAGCGGGTGAGGCGATCGGTTTCGTGATTGGCGGTGGCCAGAAACTCTTGCTGCTTTTCATCGCTTAGCTCACTGCCATACTCTTGGATGGTTTCAATGATGGATTTGATGTTGAACAGCGGCGTGCGTAGCTCGTGGGACACATTGCTAATCAGTTGTGCCTTGGCCTCGTTGAGTTCCACTTCACGGGTAATATCTTGGATGGTAATAGCAATTCCCTTGGGTTTTTCCCGCTGGGCATCCATGACGGTAGTCAGCAAAATCCGTACTGATCGCGGGCTGGGTTCCTGCAAGGTGACCCGAAATTCACCCCCCTCCGACTGGCCGGAGGAGGCCTTAAACAGTGGACAGGTCAGTTTCTCGCAGACTGGCGCCGGAAAGCAACTCAAGGCGCTTTGGCCAATGACGTTCATTCCTTCCCAGTTAAATAGCCGCTGGGCAGTGGGGTTCACCAGAATAACCCTCATCTCAGTGTCCAGCAGAATCGCACCATCAGCAATAGTGGAAACAAGGGTATCCAGTTTCGCTTTTTCAGCTTGCAGTTCCTCTACATTCTGGGCCTCGTAGGAGGCCAGCCGCTCTGCCATATCGTTAAAGCTGGTAATCAGCTCTCCCAGTTCGCCGCCAAAGGGAAGGTTGATCCGCTGCTTAAAGTTGCCCGCAGCAATATTTTTCACCCCCTGTACCAATTCTTTGATGGGTTGAGTAATGGTCAAGGCGTTAAACACGCCGCCTAAAATCACCATGATCCAGAGGGAGACAAACACTGCAATGGTCAGATCTCGGGTGAGGCTAGCAGAGGCTATGAAGGTTTCGTTAGGATTGATGCCGATCGCCACCACGCCTAAATTCTGACCATTAAAGCTCAGGGGCACAAAAACATCTGCCACTAGGCCATCGGGGGTTTGATGTTGGCGCACCAGTGGCTCTTGCCGCTCGCGATAGCTTTCGGGCAGTTGCATGCGGCGGCGGAGGGTCAGGGCGCTTTCGACTTGGGGGGCAGAGTAGGGTAGACCGTAGTAAATTTCCCCTGTGGGATCGGCATAGAGGATGTAGCGGATACTGGCGCTACGTTCATAGAACTTACGGGAAAACTCAGCCACGGCGGTCGTATCCCCTTGGGCAATGAGGGGGGCAACATCGGCAGCCAGTAGCAAGCCCAGATCCCGGCCATAGCGGGTGTCGTTAAGGTGGGCATTGGTTTGAATGGTGTTCACTGCCCAAAAGGTGAGCGCGCTCATGATGATCGAAACCACCAGCGTTGCTGTGGCCATCAGGCGGGTTTGAATCTTAAATTCTGACCACCAGCGGGCGATCGCCCGAAACGCTTCCTTAATGTCCCCCTGAGCTGTTGTTTTCAAAACCACCATGCTGCCTAAAAGTACAAAAAATTTATCTAATTTTACGAGTTCTTCTTATATTTTTGCATCTGCCACCGTTTCTAGGCGGGCGAATTGTTCAATGCGGTGCGTATAACGGTGCAACATCTGCTCATTCCACGCCGCGTCATGGCTGTTGACGTACAGGTGCACTAAGGGTTCACTGGCATCGGGCAAGACCAAGATCCAGTTATTGGTGTTGGGGTCGCCAATTTTAACCCCATCAATCAAGTTCAGGTGTGCCCGTGGCTGGGTTTCCACAAGGTGGCGCATTAAGGATCCCTTGGCAATCCACGGGCAGCGGATAGCACGGTGATGGTAGTAAACTTTGGGTAGCTCTTGGCGTATCGCAGTTAAGGGCTTACCAATCAAGGCCAGCATTTCAATGAGGGTGGCGATGGTAAACATGGCATCAAAGCCCGGATGCAACTGGGGAAAAATAAAGCCCGTTTCCGCTGCTCCGCCAAGAACCACGCCGCTGTGGTGCTGGCAGGCTTCCATTAGATCTGTAGGGTTGGTGCGGGTGCGCAGAATGTGCCCCCCCAACTGCTGGGCAATGGTTTCCACTGCGCTGGAAGTGGTGACGGGAACAGCCACTGTACTGCCGGGATGGGTCAGCAAGACCAAGTAGGTCATTAGTGCTGTGAGTTCCTGATCGCTGACCACCGCGCCACTGTTATCCACAAGGGTGAGCCGCTCGCCATTGGCGGACACCTGTACCCCTAAGCTGGCGGACAGTGCTGTGACGACTTGTCCCAGTTCCCGTAGCAGACGCTGGCGCTCCAAAATATTGAGGGGAGTGGGGTGCAGGGTTGCATTCAACACCACTGCATCACAGCCAAACTTATTGAGGATTTGTGGCAGCACCACCCCCGATACCGCATAGGCGTAGTCAATAACAATTTTGGCGGGGTTGCCATAAAACAGTTTTGTATTCAGCCATTTTTCAAACCCTTGGGCGTAGGCAGCAACGCTATTGTTGGGTTGTGCCATCGTCCCCACATCCCTGAGAATGACCCGGCGAATATCTTCACGGAAGTAGGCGGTTTCAATCTGGCGTTCGCGGGCACGACTCAGGTTAATGCCTTTATGGTCAAAAAATTCAATTAGCAATTGATCGGCGCGATCGGGGTGGGCACGAACGTGAATACCGCCGCTCACCGAAAGGGTCTGAGCCGCAAAGCGGGCAATGGGCAGGGCGATCGCCTCCAAATTCAAGACATGAATCCCCACAGACATCAACCCCGACATCAGGGCATGCGCCACCATACGCGAGACACTGCGCTGATCGCGAGAAACAAGTACACTGGTGCCCGGCTCAAGGGTGGAAGCATAGGCTGCCGCCAAACGTACGGCAAACTCTGGGGTAATATCCACATTGGCCACCCCCGCCACCCCCCGCTGGCCAAATAGATACCGCTGCCCTGTGGTTCCCCAGATCAAACTTTCGTTAACGATCGCCCCCGGCTCAATCCGCTTGCCCGGCCACAGCCGCACTCCTTGACTGAGGCTGGCCTCCTCCCCAATCACTGAACGGGTACCGACAATCACCCCTTCGTTGAGAGTGACGTGGCGATCCACATGCACATGGCGAGCCAAGATGCAGTGCTCGAGGTGGCTATCATCGCCAACAAACACCCCATTCCAAGCCACTACACCGCGCAGTTGGCTGCCATTGCCAACAATGACGTTATCTGACAGCACCGTCCCTGCAGCGAGGGTTACGCCCGCACCAAGGCGGCAGTTATTCCCAAGCACAATCGGGTCTTCTAGCTGGATATCTTGGGGCAAGGTGGTGTTGCGCCCCACCCACACCCGCGGCTGTACCTCAGTGCCCTGAATGTCTAACTGAACTCGACCGTAGAGGGCATCCCGCTGCACCTGCTGATAGGTTTGCAAGCTACCCACATCGCACCAATAGGCATCGGTAATGTACCCGTACATGGGCACGTCTGCCTGGAGCAACAGGGGAAACAAATCTCGAGAAAAGTCCCGCTCTGTCCCGCCGCTGAGATAGTCCATCACGGTTGGACTGAGCAGGTACATACCAGTGTTGACAGTATCTGTAAAGACTTCCCCCGCTGAGGGCTTCTCGAGAAAGCGGCGAATCCGCCCCTCCTCATCCGTAAAGACAATCCCGAATTCCTTGGGATTGGACACTCGAGCTAAGATCAAGGTAACGGGAGCACGGTGTTGGTGGTGAAAGCGAATGGCCTCGCTGAGGTTCACATCCGTAATGCTGTCGCCACTGACCACCAAAAAGGGATCCGCCAGCAGGTGGGCAATATTTTTCACAGAGCCAGCGGTACCAAGGGGCTGCTCTTCCTCAACCACATAGCTCAGGTGCACCCCAAACTCACTGCCATCCCCAAAATAATCGCGCACAACATCAGGGAGATAGTGCAGGGTCATCACCACATCATCTAAGCCGTGGCTGCGCAGCAGATTGAGAATGTGCTCTGCAATAGGACGATTGACCACTGGCACCATTGGCTTGGGCAAGTCGCAAGTGAGGGGGCGCAGCCGTGTACCACTGCCTCCAGCCATAAGGACGACGCGCAACTTCACCTCCTTCCGCTGTATCTTGACGGGTATCCTTACTTTCTAGTCTAGGGGACGCCCTAGGGCAACTAGACCCCAGACCTAAGATTGCAACGATTATTTAGGTGCAGCACCTATGAGATTTTCATTGCATTGCTGAATCATCGTTCACTGGTTTATAGATAAAAGGAAGCACAGACGATCAACGTTAGGGATGTGTGGGGTTATGACGATTGAACTGAACGATCGCCAGAAGCAAATTCTTGGTGCCACCATCAACCACTACATTGCAACGGCAGAACCCGTTGGCTCTAAGGCGATCGCCACCGAATATAACCTTAAGGTTAGCCCCGCCACGGTGCGCAATATTATGCTGCTGCTAGAACGCAGTGGCCTGCTTTACCAACCCCACACCTCCGCCGGCCGTGTTCCCTCGGACTCTGGCTACCGTCTCTACGTTGATGAGTTAGTTCAGCCTATCCCCGATGTGGCGCAAAAAGCTGAGTCCCTCTTGGCCGAGCAGTTTTTGTGGGGGCGCGATCGCTTGGAAGTAATTTTGCGTCAAGCTGCTCAACTGTTATCTGATCTGAGTGGATACATTACATTAATTTCCTTGCCCAACAGTCTAGAGCGGCGCATCCGTTTAATTCAACTGGTGGCGCTGGATGCGCAACAGGTGATGGTTATCCTAGTGCTGGATAGCTATGAAACCCAATCGGCAGTCATTTCCTTGCCCAGTGAACCGCAAGAGATTGACCTGCGGGATCGGACATTGCAGGTGTTAACAAATTTTTTGAACCATCAATTGCGGGGGCGATCGCTAGTTGATTTAACGCTCATTGACTGGCAGCAATTAGACCTTGACTTTCAGGACTATGGCCAAAACCTCCAGTCCCTGTTTCAACAACTGAGCCAACGCTATGCCCAAGAAGGCACCTCCCTTGTGGTCAGTGGTCTTGCCGATGTGTTGCAGCAACCGGAATTCTCGCAGGTGGAACAAGTGCAAATGCTCTTGCACCTCCTTGAGGATCAGCAGGATCAGCTCACTCCTTTGATCAGCCCCGATTACACCGCCTCTTCCCAAGTGCAAATTCGCATTGGCACTGAAAATGCCCTTGCGCCAATGCACTGCTGCACCTTGGTCTATTCCTGCTACTGCTGCGGGAACGCCCCCGTTGGCACGATTGGTATTCTTGGGCCAACACGCATGTCCTACGCTCGTATCATTCCCTTGGTGGCCACGGCTGCCGATTACCTTTCCGAGCAGGTCAGCCGTTCCTATGCCGTCTCAGGATAGGATAGAACAACGACTATTATTTGGAAGTTTCAAGTTTATGCTGCATCCGCGTTTAGCTGCTGCATTTGCCCAGCGCTCAGTACTGAAGATCATTAGTGGCCTCAACAATTTTGATGGCGATCGCGTTCGTGCGGTGGTCACCGCCGCAGAGCATGGCGGAGCCACATTGGTGGATATTGCTGCTGATCCAGATCTCGTGCGGATTGCCCAAGAGGTTACCACGCTGCCCATTTGTGTGTCTGCGGTGGATCCGTGCCTGCTGGTGAAGGCAGTTGCAGCAGGTGCAGATCTCGTAGAAATTGGCAACTACGATAGTTTTTATGCCCAAGGCCGTGTCTTCAGTGCCACGGAAGTTCTTGAACTGACCCGGCAAACCCGTGCCTTGCTGCCTCAAATTATGCTCTCGGTGACAGTGCCCCACACGTTGCCGCTGGATGAACAGGTAACCCTAGCGGAATCCTTAGTAGAGGCGGGTGCAGATGTCATCCAAACGGAGGGGGGAACGAGCAGTCAACCGCGCCATAGTGGCACTCTAGGTCTAATTGAAAAGGCTGCTCCGACCCTTGCGGCGGCCTACGAAATCTCTCAGGCCGTCTCCATTCCCGTTCTCTGTGCGTCTGGCTTGTCAGCTGTCACCATTCCCTTGGCGATCGCCAGTGGTGCTGCTGGGGTTGGCGTTGGCTCGGCGGTGAACCAACTCAACAGTGAAGTCGCCATGATTGCCAGTGTCCGTGCCCTAGCGGACGCCCTTCATCGCGCTGTGGCCGTTGCCCCCTAACACTCCCTAGCAGCAGTGGTCAAGCCCTCCCGTTTGGCGCTCAACTGTGCGGAACGCCTGTTTGAGGCTGCTGCCGAACGGGAACGCTTTTTGGCAGCATTGTTCATCCCTCAGCCCTTACCGCCAGCGATCCTCTGGCGCCAGGATCCCCCTACCCCCTCGCCGTTTCCAGTCCTTCCTCCTCTCCCTTGGCAACCCCCATGGGTGAGCCGACTGGCCGTGGGCACTCGGGCGGGGCAACATCCACTCCACCAAGCAGGTGCCTACTACTGCCTAGATAGCTCCTCCGTTTTTGCGGCTGTTCCCCTCCTTTCCTTGCCCCCCTCCCCTAGCCTGATCATTGATGTTTGTGCAGCGCCGGGAGGCAAAAGTCTATTGGCATGGCGCGCCCTCAAGCCCGATTACTTACTTTGCAATGAAGCAATCCCTAAGCGCCTAGGGATGCTAATTAGTAACCTCAAACGCTGTCGTGTTCATCCAGTGGGGGTCACCTGCTGTGATAGTGCCGATTTAGCAGCAACCTTGCCTCAGACGGCTGAGGTGGTGATCGTCGATGCCCCGTGTTCCGGCCAGTCCCTGCTAGCCAAAGGCCAGACCGCTGAGGGCTGTTTCCATCCCCTGACCTTGCGCCATAATCAACGCCGTCAAAAACGAATTCTGGCGGCAGCGGCGGCGTTGGTGCGCCCCCAAGGCTGGCTCCTCTACAGCACCTGTACCTTTAGTCGCGAAGAAAACGAAGAGGTGGCCAAGTGGTTTAGTGCCAAGTATCCCCAATTTATCCCCCAGACTGTTCCCCAACTGGCTGCCTATCAGTCTCACCTAAGTGAGTTGCCTTGCTATCGCCTCTGGCCGCAGCAGCAGGAAGGTGCAGGAGCCTTTACCATCCTGTGGCAGCATCAAGGCGAGGGAGAGCCAACTCCAATGCCCGAACTGAGCAACTGGTTGTGTTGGCAAGCTACAACTGATGCGGTCGAGGCCGCTGACCCGTCTGCCGCCAGTGCAGATAATCCTTGAGAATTTGCGCGTGATCAAAGCAAAGGGAAGACGGCAACTGATCAAGGGGTACAACATGCACAGCCTTTGCATCGTCTGCCGCGACGGGCGTACCGTGGGCTGTGGCAATAAACACTGTACTGAGGGTGTGCTGGCGGGGATCTCGAGCAGGATCTGAGTACACATATAGTAATTCTTGGAGTGTGATCTCAAGGCTCACTTCTTCGCGAGCTTCGCGCTGGGCGGCCACCTCCACCGATTCGCCGTAGTCCACAAAGCCTCCCGGAATAGCCCAACCTAAGGGAGGATAGCGGCGCTCAATCAGGAGAATGGGTCGCTGGGGATAATCTAACAGTTCAATGATGATGTCAACTGTGGGTGCAGGATTGCGGTACATCGACGAAGGCTTCATGGTACGGTAGCAAGGATAGGGTAACGCAACAGGGGACATGGCGGCAGAACAGGATATTGTTGTTCTCAGTAATGGCCCCGGGGAGTTGGCAACGTGGGTGTATCCCTACGTTACGGCTCTGCGGCAGGAGGCTACAGATCAGGTTCGCATCTCGGTCGTAATGGTGCCCTGTCCCCATGCCAGTGGCCGCGAGGCGGACATTGCCCGCTGCTATCCTGGGGTGGATCGGGTGTTGCCGGTGCAAGAATTTTGGCGATTATTGTGCACCAAAACGACCTCTAGCGGTTGGGACTGGCTCCCTCACGGGGTTGTGGTTTTTCTAGGCGGCGATCAACTGTTTGCGGTGCTGCTGGCGAAACGCTTAGGCTATCGCTGCATTCTCTACTGTGAATGGCAGGCGCGTTGGCACCGCTGGGTCGATGTGATTGCTCTGCGCCGTCTGCTGCCGCTGCCACCAACCCGTGCCCATGTGGCGGTTATTGGAGATCTGATGACCGATGTGCAAACCCTTGGGCGTGGGGAGCAACCGCAGGTGCACCAAGACTTGGGCATAGCAGCCGACACGCCGTTGGTTGCACTGATGGCGGGGTCAAAGCCAAATAAGCTCAAACTGGGGGTGCCCCTCTGCTTGGCGATCGCCGATCATTTAGCCACGGTGAACCCGCCTGTTGCATGTGTCATTCCTGTGGCGCCCACCCTCACCCTCGAGACCTTGGGTCGCTATGCTGACCCGCAGCATAACCCCGATCTAAAGCACATTGCTGGCACAACGGCTCAACTGCAGCAACCACCAGAGGGCATTCCCTACCTTGAAACTCCCAAGGGCACCAAGGTGTATTTGTGGCAGCAATTACCCAATTATCCGCTGCTGCGCCAAGTGGCGATCGCCGTCACAACCGTTGGTGCCAACACTGCTGAGCTAGCGGCCTTAAATGTGCCCATGATCGTGCTCCTGCCGGCACAACAACTGCGGGTACAGCGGGCGCATCCTTGGGATGGCTTGGCGGGGTTACTGGTGGCGCTGCCTGCCATTGGTCGGCACTGGACCGCCTTGGTGTTTTGGGCATTAGTGGCCAAAGGGTTGGGTTGGCGGCAGTTCTGGCAACTCCTTCAGGCCCCAGAGATGGATTGGCAACTGGTCAAGCAAGGCTTGGGCTACAAAGCGTGGCCAAACCTGTGGGCACAGCAAGAAATCGTACCGGAGCTCGTCGGCCCCCTTGATCCCCACGCAGTGGCACAGCAGATTCTTTACTACTTAGAGCATCCCCAAGACTTGGTTGCCATGAAAGCGGCATTACAGAACGTCGTAGGAGACCCTGGAGCAGCAGCAAAGCTAGTGGACTTAACGTTAAAGATTGCAGACAAGGGACATCGTCTCTAGTGCATTGTTACCACTACAGGACTACCCCTTGGGGAGTTCATCATGAAATGGTGTCTTCGGGCACCACAATGAGGGTCGTGCCTTGGCGGCCAATAACAATCACTCGCTGATTCTCGGCGATCGCCAGATGAGGATCATCACACCGCGCTTGCCACGAAATGCCATCGTAAAGTACCCGCCCTGTTTTCCCCGGCAAAATTTGGCTAATCGTTTGTGCTTCAGCCCCCTCTTTGAGAATTGGGGCAGTGCGTTTCGGCTGATAGCGGCGCATTAGGAAGACCACCACCACCGATAGCAGAATCCAGAGCACCACCTGTAGGGGAAAACTGGGAATTAGAAACGAGGTGAAGGCCACAATCAATGCACTGATGCCGAGGGTGGCTTCCACAAAAGCGGTGGGCAGAAAAAACTCCATCAAAAAGAGAATGACTGCCGCAATACACCAGATCCAGAAGGGTGACAGCGCCATCACTATCGTTACTCTTGCAAGCCCAAAGTTTCATTTCAACCATAGCTTAAGATGGCCGCCATGGTCGGAACTGAACCCAGTCGTGTGGCGTCAGGTAACCTACGCTGAAAAGACACCACGTCTGTCAGTATGTAATTAATCATGAAATCCACGCGAGTAATCATAATGACTAACTTTTTTGTGCCACTGTTGGTGGGAATACTGACCTTGGGAGTGCTGGCCACATGGCTTTGGCGACCCGGTACGCCCCCTGTATCCCAGAACGATCGCACCGACACGACTCACCTGATGGCCGATGCGCCCCCCCCGGATGATGAGGGCACACCACCCCGCCGCGGATAAGCTAGGATCCCCCCGAATGGGTTCTAAGGCAGACCAGTGCTGGGACGAATGTGGTCGGTAAGTCAGCGGTTTCAGCGGGGATTTTTCGCCTTTGGTCGTGGCTTACGCTTTATTGCCCGCCATCGTTTGTGGGCCTACCTCCTGCTACCGGCGATCGTGAGTTTTTTACTGGGCACAGCCTTGATTATTAGTGCTTTCGTGGCGGTGCAAACCCTTGGGGRACAATGGGTAGTGGTGCCCTTGGGGCCATGGCAGTGGCTTTACGATGCGGTTGTGGATGTGGTCGCCGTGGCGATCGCTCTGTTTTTGGCATTAATTGGCTACCAAACCCTCATTCCATTGGTGGTGATTCCCTTCTTGGGCCCACTTCTCAATCGTGTAGAGAAAATTACAACCGGCCATACCATTGAGGTGGGTTGGCGGCGAGACCTCTTCAATACCATTGTGGGCGGCTGGTTTGCCCTGCGGGACGCAGTTGTGCAACTGGTTTGTTTACTGCTGTCGTTCCTGTGTGGCCCACTGCAACCCATCGTAATGGTGCTAGTCAATAGCTACTTCTTTGGGCGAGGGAGTTTTGATTATCCGCTGGAAAAGCACAGTAGAACCCTTAAGGAACGCTAAGTTTTAACCCGAGCCTACACCCCAGAAATCTACGGCCTTGGTTTGGCACAGTGTCTGGGTCTATTGGTTCCTCTTGCAGGAATGGTGCTCGTGCCCGCAGTGGGGGTGGTTGCCGCCGCCCTCTTAATTCAAGAGCGAGACCCCAACACCGCCCTGTCAGTCTCCCCTGCGCTGCCTCAGCGTTAACGTTGCCTGAGTGCGGGAGAGGTCAAGGTACCGTTAAACAGTTCTCGCGAAGTTCCCAAGCCATCATACCGGAGCATCGGTTATGCCCTGCTCCACTATGCTATTGTGCTGTTTGGGAAATGTATGGGAGCTTGGGCATGAGTCAAGATGCCGTTAAACAAATGAAGCAAGCGGTGGCCAAAGCGGCTGCGGATCGCGTCCAGTCGGGCATGGTGGTGGGGCTAGGTACGGGTTCAACCACTGCCTTTGTGATTGAATTCTTGGGCGATCGCCTGCGCAACGGCGAGCTGAGCGATATTCGCGGTGTGCCCACCTCCTTTCAAGCCTCGGTACTCGCGAAGCAGTACGGCATCCCCCTCGTCACCCTCGATGATGTCACTAAAATTGATATTGCCATTGACGGTGCGGATGAAGTAGATCCAGCTAAAAACTTGATCAAAGGGGGGGGTGCCGCTCATACCCGCGAGAAAATTGTTGACTCGCTGGCGGATCAATTCCTTGTGGTCGTGGATAGCAGCAAACTTGTAGAACGGCTTGGTTCAACGTTTCCAGTTCCTGTCGAGGTCTTGCCCCTTGCCCTGAGTCCTGTTAGCCGTGCCTTAACCGCCTTGGGAGGCAAACCAGAACTGCGCATGGGGGTTAAGAAAGATGGGCCTGTGATTACCGACCAAGGTAACTTTGTATTAGACGTAACCTTTGCCGAGATTGCGGATGCCGCAGCCCTAGAAAAGACGATCAATAATATTCCTGGGGTGCTTGAAAATGGTCTGTTTGTCAATGTGGCCGATGTCGTTCTGGTGGGTGAACTTGTAGAGGGGCACCCTCGTGTTCGCGAAGTAGTCTAGTCTCCCGTCTTCCCCAGTGGGGATCAGCTATCCTGAAAACCTATGGATATTCCCCGTCTCCACCCCGATACCATTGAAGCCGTGCGTGAAGCCGTCAACATCGTCGATGTAGTGGCAGCGCATGTTGTGTTGCGCAAACGGGGACGGGAGTACGTTGGCTGTTGCCCCTTCCACGACGAAAAAACTCCTAGCTTTACGGTTAGCCCCAGCAAAGGGTTTTATTACTGCTTTGGCTGTGGTGCGGGGGGGAATGCCATTAAGTTCCTGATGGAACTGCAAAAACGCTCCTTTGGCGATGTGGTACTGGAGTTAGCTCAGCAGTATCAGGTGCCGGTGCGAACGCTAGACGCCGCCCACAAACAAGCGCTACAGGTGCGTTTATCCCTTCAAGAGCAACTCTACGAACTTCTGGCGATCGCGACTAGTTTTTATGAACACGCTCTGCGCCAACCCATCGGTGAGGCTGCCTACACCTATCTGCGGCAGCAGCGCCACTTAACGGAAGCGACTATTCAGCACTTTCGCCTAGGGTATGCGCCCGCTGGTTGGCAGGTCATCTATAGCTATCTTGTTGAGCAAAAGGGCTATCCCGCTAGCTTGATTGAACAGGCAGGGCTGATTGTCCCCCGACGCACTGCCGACGGCTACTACGACCGTTTTCGCGATCGCCTGATGATCCCCATTATGGACAGCCAAGGACGGGTGGTGGGCTTTGGCGGTCGCACCCTCAGCAACGAGGAGCCGAAATACCTCAACTCCCCCGAAACCCCCATTTTTAATAAGGGGCAGTTGCTCTTTGGCCTAGATAAAGCGCGGCAAACCATTGTTCATAAGGATCAAGCGGTTGTGGTCGAAGGCTATTTTGATGTCATGGCGCTGCACCAAGCAGGGTTAACCCAAGCAGTGGCCAGCCTTGGTACTGCCCTCAGCCAAGCCCAGATTAAACTGCTTCTGCGCTACACCGAGTCCAAGCAGATTATCCTCAATTTCGATGCCGATACCGCAGGACAACGCGCCACCGATCGCGCCATTGGTGAAGCAGCAGACTTGGCTTACCGTGGCGATCTGACTCTACGGATTTTAACCCTACCCGCCGGTAAAGATGCCGCCGAATTTTTAGCACAAGCAACGGGCGATCGCTACCAAACCCTGCTGGATACCGCTCCCCTTTGGCTAGACTGGCAACTGGACACCACCCTTGCCCAGTACGATCTGAACCAAAGTGATCAGTTCCACCAAGCCAGCCAAGCGCTCACTCAACTGCTCGGAAAATTACCCAATGCCGCCCTGCGCAGTCACTATATCCATCGCTGTGCCGAGTTACTGGGGCGCGGTGACAGTCGCCTCATTCTGCGCTTAGAGGAATCCCTGCGGCAACAGGTACGGGGGCAACGGTGGCAGGGACGATCCCAAAAATGGCAACGCCCAGCGGACTACAACCTCCGCCAAGCTGCCGAAGAACAATTGCTGCGACTGTACCTCCACCGGGGTGACTATCGCCCCCTCATTCGCCAGACTTTACAGGCACGGGATATTGAGTTTAGCCTATCCCACCATCGCTGGCTGTGGCGGCAAATTTTAGCCATTGAGGAAGATCTCTGCGCTGGTTTACCTGCTCCCGATGATCCCTATACAGCCGAATGGCTGCTGTCCCCGACTACCGATACCGCCACACGCCTCACAGAGGTAGATTTGGTCAGCCGCCTCTTTGATGCCATCAGTGAAGATAACCACGCCAACATGATTGCCCCCCTGCTGCACCTTGATGAAATCACTGCCGTTAGCTTAGAGCGACCCGAATTAACCATCCAAGCAACTGCCGCCGTCTTGGAGCGCATTGCCGTCGAGAAACGCTGTCGCTATCTTTTGCAGTCTTGGCAAGAAACTGTAGCTCTCATTTTAAGTGAGGCTCCCGCTAGTGAAGCTCTCCGCCAATACCTTGAGCGCATGATCACCAGCCCTAGTACCGACATTCAGAGTATTCCCGGCATTGATGCGGATCGCCTACAGGCTTTAGAGCAATTGCGCCACGACTATTACCAGCACCGCCAGTATTTGCAGCAATTAGACGAAGAACGCTGCCCACCCCTCAATGCAATCCGCAGCTTGTCCTAGCCTTGCTATCAAGAGTCTTTCGAGTGCACCAGCCATAGCCGATAAGTACCCTCATAGGTGCGAAAAAATCTAAGCCAACTGACTAACAGTGTGACATCCTCCTGACGCTGATGTTTCGCATACACCGCGGGACTTATCGCTCCCCGAACCTCTCATTAAGTTAACGATTGGGTTGAGAGTCTAGCCACATTGCGAGATCGTTAAAGTCTTGGAAATCGAGAAGAGCTTCTCCTAAAGCATCCAACTGTTCGAGAGATAGCCCACGGATATGTTGAACCACGGCATCGGGTAGTGTCCCCAATCGACGGCGGAGTTGGCGGAGAATAAGCGTACATTCTCCCTCCAGTTGTCCTTCTTGTCGCCCTTCTTGTCGCCCTTCTTGTCGGCCACGCTGAAGCCCAATTTTCTCTCCCTCTCGTTGTCTTTCTTGAAGAATTTCTTGGTAAATCACGGATTCGCGCATCATTCCCTCCCGAAAAATCGCTTGAATCAGCTCCTTACTGTACTGTAACCCAGCAAGCAGTTGAACGATGGTACTCAACTCTTGCCGGGTCTGCTTGGAGGCAATCTGACGAATCTGGTCAGCAACGGCTTGCAACAAACCAGCTTCGTTATTTGTTTTCCCCAACACTGCAAAGGGCAATAGACCAGGAATGGCAAAAAATTGCTGTGGGTCTTCTTCCCAGAGTTTCACCACTCGGTAGCGATGAGTGGTGTTTGGCCACTCAAAGACATCGGGCACCTGCACCCGTGTTCGTCGCAGCAGAATTAAGACTTGGACAATCTCGCATTGGTAAGCGCGATAGAGCCTCAGCCAGTAGTCCAGCATCCGTAAGGGTAGGGCTGGCTCTGGTTCGACCTGAAATTCTAGATGCAGAATGCAGTGTTGCGTTTGCACGAGGGTGACGGCATCTGCACGAATCGGTTCAAGGTTCAGTTCGGTTTTGAGAACTGAAACATTTTCTGAGACATCGTTGAGAAGCCACTGGGTAAAGGCGGTAGGGTATTGTTCAGCAAGGTATTTACAGAGGTTATCTCGCATTTCCCCAGTGTATCGAGAATGCACCCCACAGCCATCATGTCGCCGCAAACGGTCTTCCAGAGCCTAGAGCAGTTAAGTCTGCGGCGAAATACGTCGCTCTGACTTGGGAGATGCGAGCTTACATATCCAAGCGAGAGCGAGATTTCTATGACCGCAAAGGGCTAAAGTGGCCATGTCCAGTGGCTAAACTCCGGCTTATCGATCCCAAACTCGTAGGCGTAGTTGCGGGCTTCAATCTGCATATTGCGGAATTTTTCCTTGGCATGGGCACCGGCCACCTGCAACTCGGGCAGCCGGTCAATGGCATCGATCGCCAAGCTAAAGCGGTCAATTTCATTGTTAATCGCTAGCTCGAGGGGGGTGTTAATGTTGCCTTTCTCTTTATAGCCACGCACATGCAGGTTGACGTGGTTATAACGGCGGTAGGTGAGGCGGTGAATCAGCCATGGATAACCGTGGAAGTTGAAAATAATTGGCCGATCTAGTGTGAATAGGCTATCAAAATCGCGATCGCTCAGGCCGTGGGGATGCTCTGTTTCCGGTTGCAACTTAAATAAATCCACAACGTTAATGTAGCGGATTTTCAGGTCGGGAAACTCTTGCCGCAGCAGGGCGATCGCCGCCAAGGCTTCTTGGGTGGGAATATCCCCCGCGCTGGCCATCACCAGATCCGGCTCATAGCCTTGATCATTACTAGCCCAATCCCAAATTCCCAATCCCTTCGTGCAGTGCTTAATGGCCGCATCCATATCCATATACTGCAAATGCAATTGCTTATCCGACACAATTACATTCACATAGTTTTTGCTACGCAAACAGTGATCCGCCACCGATAGCAAGGAGTTGACATCGGGCGGTAGATAAATTCGCGTCACCGCTGCACTCTTGTTACAGACCACATCCAAAAAGCCCGGATCTTGATGAGTGAAGCCATTGTGATCCTGCCGCCACACCGTCGAGGTGATCAATAAGTTCAACGAAGCAATATCAGCGCGCCACGACAGTTCATTGCAGATACTCAGCCACTTGGCATGCTGATTAAACATTGAGTCAATGACATGCACAAAAGACTCATAGGTGGAAAAGAAGCCGTGCCGTCCTGTTAACAGGTAGCCCTCTAGCATCCCTTCCATGGTGTGCTCACTGAGCATTTCAATGACACGACCATCGGTGGATAACTCACCGCCATCTTCATCCTCTTCAAAGAATTCAGCAATCCAGAATTTTTTGCTAACTTCATAAATGGCATTAAGTTTGTTTGAAGTGTTTTCATCAGGACCAAAGACGCGGAAATTCGTCATGTTTTGGCGCATCACATCCCGCAGGAAAACGCCAAGGGGTCGTGTGTTTTCCGCTTCTAGTTGGGCAGGCTTCTCAACGGTAATACCATACTCCCGGAAATCTGGCATTTTTAGGTCTTTGCGGAGCAGCCCCCCATTGGCATGAGGGTTCATCCCCATGCGGTAGGTGCCGGTTGGTGCCAGTGCTTTTAGATCAGGGCGAAAGGTTCCCTTATCATCAAATAAGTCTTCCGGATGGTAACTGCGCAACCACTTCTCCAGCAATTGCAGGTTTGCGGGGTTGCTGTGCACATCGGCCATGGGCACTTGGTGTGCTCGCCAGAACCCTTCTACCTTCCGTCCATTCACTTCAGCCGGCCCTGTCCAGCCCTTGGGTGTCCGCAAAATAATCATCGGCCAGCGGGGTAGAGGCGTTACCCCCTGCTCCCGAGCTGCCTGTTGAATTTCCTTAATTTTGTTTACGCAGTACTCTAGGGTTGCCGCCATTGCTTGGTGCATTGAGGGACGGTCAGAGCCTTCGACAAAGCAAGGTTCATAACCATAACCGCGAAAGAGATGCTCGAGATCGGCGTGGGGAATACGCGCCAATAGTGTGGGGTTGTTAATTTTGTAGCCATTCAGGTGCAAAATTGGCAGGACTGCGCCATCGCGTACAGGGTTCAGGAACTTATTAATGTGCCACGAGGTAGCCAGTGGCCCTGTTTCCGATTCGCCATCTCCTACCACTGCGGCCACAATCAGGTTGGGATTGTCAAAAGCAGCACCACAGGCATGGGAGAGCACATAACCCAGTTCTCCCCCTTCGTGAATTGAGCCGGGGGTTTCTGGGGTGCAGTGGCTACCGACACCGCCAGGAAATGAAAACTGCTTGAAAAATTTTTTGAGGCCGTGCTCATCTTCACTAATGTTGTGGTAAATCTCGGAATAACTTCCTTCGAGATACACAGGCGCTAAGACACCGGGGGCACCGTGGCCGGGACCCGCCAGAAAAATAATCTCTTGTTGATATTTTTTAATAATGCGGTTGAGATGAATGTAGATAAAAGAAAGTCCAGGGCTGGCTCCCCAATGCCCCAAGAGGCGTTTCTTAATGTGCTCTGGTTGCAGGGGAACTTTGAGCAGGGGGTTGTCCCGCAGATAAATCATGCCTACCGCAAGGTAATTACAGGCACGGAAGTAAGCATCGATGGCATCCACTTCTGCAGCACTGAGGGGCTGACCCTCAATAGTGGCGCGGGCAATCCCAAACGCACGAATTGATTGAGTTGTGGGGGAGAGAGCGCTAACCATAAATTCCCTCATACATCAACTGTTGAAGCCACGACAGCCTGCTTGAGAACTCAAAAGATAAAACAAAATGCACAGACTACCTGCTCTTTCGCCAGCCTGGTACAGGCTGTTGATTCGCCAGAATGATTCTGATGCAACGTTTCTAGAGAAAAATCTCTGAAGAAAGGGCGAACCCGAGCTGCGGTTCCAGCTCGTACAAACTTCACTACACCTTTGATCCTAAACCGGCAGACTCTGGTAGTGAGGAAATACCCTGAATGTTTTAACGAATGAGCGGTTCTAAGGGTCAACACGCCCGGCCTGAGTCTCTAGCATCTCTGGTGGCGGCAGGCGAAAAAGGCGGCAGGCATTGATTGTTGTTTGTACCCCTAGCTCAGCTACATCACACTGACGAAGTGCTGCAATCGCTGAGGCCACAAAGCGAACATAACTGGGTTCATTACGCTTTTCCCCCCGCTTCGGGACAGGCGCAAGGAATGGACAATCAGTTTCAATGAGGAGGCGATCGCCCGGAACCATTTGCGCCGCCGCCTGAATTTGCTTAGCATTTTTGAAGGTTACCGTGCCACTAAAGCTAATGTATAGCCCTAGCTCTAAGAACCATTCCGTTTCCTCTGGTGTGCCGCCCCAGCAGTGCATGACCCCTTGTAGTGATCCGTACTGACGTTGAAACTGCTGCAACACATTCCGGGTTGCTGCCGCCGCCTCACGGCAATGAATAATGACAGGCAAACTAAGGGAATGAGCCACTGCCAACTGCGCCCAAAACGCTTCCTCTTGCTGAGACTGATTGTTAGCTTTATAAAAGTCTAAGCCAGTCTCACCAATAGCAACAACCTTGGGATCACTGGCAGCAAGGGAGGCAATGGTACTAGCCAGATCAGGATGCCACTGATCTGTATCTAGGGGATGCAAACCCACGGCCATAAAGAGTTCTGGAAATTTTACCGTTAGGGCTTGAATGTCGGTAAACTCCGTTGGTTCAACACAGGAATGTACCAACCTGACGACCCCTGCTTCCCGCCACCGCTGAGCTACAGTCTCTAAGTCGGCAGCAAAATTAGCAAAATTCAGATGGACGTGGGTATCCACCAGCATAAAAATTAGGAAGGTTGGGTTGCTTTGTTGAAAATTCGGCTTAAGCGAGCTTTACGACGAGCACCTGTATTCCGATGAAGCACGCCGCACTTAACTGCCTTATCAATTTTGCTCACCACAGTGCTTAAACGTTGGTTCACCTCTGCTAACTGCTCGGGTGAAGGGTTGGCCGTGTATTGACTGAGGGCATTGAGGTAGTTTTTCGTCAGAGTATGTACTGCAGAGCGGTAGGATTTGTTACGGAGGCGATTGCGCTCGGCAATTTGAGCGCGCTTGGCAGCAGATTTAATGTTGGCCACGGGTCACCTTAGACAGCGATAATCAACACAGTGTTTAGAACAAACACTCATTATAGCGGTTTTGCGCCTCTTAGCGTTATCGGCTCTCCATTGGTAGAGCGCAAATAACTGGATTACTCTGCTGCTAGCTGCACTCTGGCAAAATGAGCGGATCAGAATGAGCGGATCAGGATTCGCTAGCATCTCAACAAAGAACTCCGGTCCACCAAGAGGATAGAGAAGCAAGAGTTCTTTCAGAATCCCCATGTCTGCTCCCCAACCACCTTGCCCGGTTTGTCAGCCAACTCATGTAGTCAAAAATAGCAAAATCCATATTGAACGATTGAACAACACTCTGAGGCAACGGGTGTCTCGATGAGTCCGCCAAACCTTATCCTTCTCAAAATCTCTAGAAAATCATATTGGTGCAATCTGGTATTTCATCCATGCTTACACTGCATCATTACCTGTGTAGGACTGCCCGGGACCGGATTTGGGGTGGTAACTGTCGCTGTCCCACCTCAGTACAGCTCCCAGACATGCTCGTGTTGCGGCCATTTGGTCAAGGCATCCCTCAGCACTCGTCCTCATTTCTGCCAGTGCGGAACTGTGCTGGACAGAGACCCCAACGCAACTATCAAGATTTTGGAGCTAGGTTGACGTACTGTAGGGCACACAGAACCTTACGCCGGTGGAGAGGAGGCCGCTACTCATCTTCTGGAGACAGCGGTTGAGCACGTCACCTCGTTGACGCAGGAACCTTCATCGGCGACGATGGAATCCCCTTCCTGAGCGCAGTGAAGGGAGGATGTCAATGAGCGCAAATTTTGAGGCACTTTAACAAATGTCGTAAGAAGTCCCCGATTCTACCGCAGGTGAATCGTGGGATGAATGGCGACCCATAAATCAACGTGCGTAGCACATCCTCTTTGCTATCTGGTAGGATATTATCAGTAACATCCAAAGACGCTAAATGTTGCAAGCGTACAAGTTCAGAGCCTATCCAACCCACG
>NZ_JAKLTU010000066.1:0-2623 GCF_022570815.1 Synechococcus sp. PCC 6716 | reverse complement strand
GCCGCTGTCCTCAACAACTTGGCAGGGTTGTATCAAGCACAAGGGGAATATAACAAAGCCGAACCGCTTTTGCAGCGCAGTTTGGCGATCAGGGAGCGAGTTTTAGGTGCCAATCACCCAGATGTCGCCCAATCCCTGAACAACTTGGCGCTACTGTATCGAGAACAAGGCCAATATAGTAAAGCCGAACCCCTATTCCAGCGCAGTTTGGCGATCAGGGAGCAAGCCCTAGGGGCTAGCCACCCAAAWGTGGCCGCTGTCCTCAACAACTTGGCASKGCTGTATGAAGCACAAGGGGAATATAGCAAAGCCGAACCGCTATTGCAGCGCAGCTTGGTGATTTTGGAGCAAGCCCTAGGCACCAACCATCCAAAAGTGGCCACTACCCTCAACAACTTGGCGCTGTTGTATGAAGCACAAGGGGAATATAGCAAAGCCGAACCKYTAYTACAGCGCAGCTTGGTAATTTTGGAGCAAGCCCTAGGCACCAACCATCCAGAAGTGGCCACGACCCTCAATAACTTGGCGCTGCTGTATGAAAAGCAAGGGCAATACGCCAAAGCCGAACCGCTTTACCAACGCAGCTTGGTGATTTTGGAGCAAGCCCTAGGCACCAACCATCCAGAAGTGGCCACGACCCTCAACAACTTGGCGGTGCTGTATCAAACGCAAGGCCAGCATAGTGAGGCAGAATCTCTGTACTTGCGCAGTTTAGCGATAACGCAACAAGCCCTAGGCACCAAYCATCCAGAAGTGGCCACCGCCCTCAACAACTTGGCGGTGCTGTATCAAACGCAAGGCCAGCATAGTGAGGCAGAATCTCTGTACTTGCGCAGTTTAGCGATAACGGAGCAAGCCCTAGGCACCAACCATCCAGAAGTGGCCACGACCCTCAATAACTTGGCGCTGCTGTATGAAGCACAAGGGGAATATAGCAAGGCCGAACCCCTATAACAGCGCAGTTTGGCAATTTTGCAACAGACCCTAGGGGCTAGCCACCCAAATGTGGCCGCTGTCCTCAACAACTTGGCAGGGTTGTATCAAGCRCAAGGGSARTATGCCAAAGCCGAACCGCTATTGCAGCGAAGCTTGGCAATCAGGGAGCAAGCCTTGGGCACCAACCATCCAGAAGTGGCCACGACCCTCAATAACTTGGCGCTRCTGTATGAAAAGCAAGGGCAGTAYGCCAAAGCCGAACCGCTTTACCAACGAAGCTTGGCAATCAGGGAGCAAGCCTTGGGCACCAACCATCCAGAAGTGGCCACGACCCTCAATAACTTGGCGCTGCTGTATGAAACACAAGGGGAATATAGCAAGGCCGAACCTTTTCTACAGCGCAGCTTGGTGATTTTGGAGCAAGCCCTAGGCACCAACCATCCAAAAGTGGCCACGACCCTCAATAACTTGGCGCTACTGTATGAAAAGCAAGGGCAATACGCCAAAGCCGAACCKYTWYWACAGCGCAGCTTGGTGATTTTGGAGCAAGCCCTAGGCGCCAACCATCCAAAAGTGGCCACTACCCTCAACAACTTGGCGGGGTTGTATGAAGCACAAGGGGAATATAGCAAAGCCGAACCGCTATTGCAGCGCAGTTTGGCGATCAGGGAGCAAGCCCTAGGCACCAACCATCCAAAAGTGGCCACSACMCTCAACAACTTGGCGTTGTCCTATGCAGCACAAGGGGAATATAACAAAGCCGAACCTCTTTACCAGCGCAGTTTGGCGATCAGGGARCAAGCCCTAGGCACCAACCACCCAGAAGTGGCCACGACCCTCAATAACTTGGCGCTGCTGTATGAAAAGCAAGGGGAATATAGCAAGGTCGAACCTTTACWCCAACGCAGCTTGGTGATTTTGGAGCAAGCCCTAGGCACCAACCATCCAGAAGTGGCCACGACCCTCAATAACTTGGCGCTGCTGTATGAAAAACAAGGGCAATACGCCAAAGCCGAACCGCTTTACCAACGCAGCTTGGTAATTTTGGAGCAAGCCCTAGGCGCCAACCATCCAAAAGTGGCCACTACCCTCAATAACTTGGCGCTGTTGTATGAAGCACAAGGGGAATATAGCAAGGTCGAACCTTTACACCAACGCAGCTTGGTGATTTTGGAGCAAGCCCTAGGCACCAACCATCCAGAAGTGGCCACGACCCTCAATAACTTGGCGCTGCTGTATGAAGCACAAGGGGAATATAGCAAGGCCGAACCGCTTTACCAACGCAGCTTGGTGATTTTGGAGCAAGCCCTAGGCACCAACCATCCAGAAGTGGCCACGACCCTCAATAACTTGGCGCTACTGTATGAAAAGCAAGGGCAATACGCCAAAGCCGAACCGCTTTACCAACGCAGCTTGGTAATTTTGGAGCAAGCCCTAGGCACCAACCATCCAGAAGTGGCCACGACCCTCAATAACTTGGCGCTGCTGTATGAAGCACAAGGGGAATATAGCAAGGTCGAACCTTTACTACAGCGCAGCTTGGTAATTTTGGAGCAAGCCCTAGGCACCAACCATCCAGAAGTGGCCACCRCCCTGAGCAACTTGGCGCTGTTGTATTGGAGGCTCAACCAAATTGAGCCAGCCCTAACACGTCTGGTACAGGCATTGGACATTGAAGAAACTCATT
>NZ_JAKLTU010000065.1:0-4211 GCF_022570815.1 Synechococcus sp. PCC 6716 | reverse complement strand
GACTCGAACAGTTAGGAATTGAACAGTATCAAAAAGCTCAATACGCTCAAGCACTGGAGTTATTTCAACGCAGCTTAGTAATTTTGGAACAAGCCCTAGGGGCTAGCCACCCAAATGTGGCCGCTGTCCTCAACAACTTGGCAGGGTTGTATCAAGCACAAGGGGAATATAGCAAAGCCGAACCTCTATTGCAGCGCAGTTTGGCGWTMAGGGAACGAGTTTTAGGTGCCAATCACCCAGATGTCGCCCAATCCCTGAACAACTTGGCGCTACTGTATCGAGAGCAAGGCCAATATAGTAAAGCCGAACCCCTATACCAGCGCAGTTTGGCAATTTTGCAACAGCCCCTAGGGGCTAGCCACCCAAATGTGGCCGCTACCCTCAATAACTTGGCACTGTTGTATGAAGCACAAGGGGAATATAGCAAGGCCGAACCTTTACTACAGCGCAGCTTGGTGATCATGGAGCAAGCCCTAGGCACCAACCATCCAAAAGTGGCCACGACCCTCAATAACTTGGCGCTGCTGTATGAAGCACAAGGGGAATATAGCAAGGCCGAACCCCTATAACAGCGCAGCTTGGTGATTTTGCAACAGGCCCTAGGGGCTAGCCACCCAAATGTGGCCGCTGTCCTCAACAACTTGGCAGGGCTGTATGAAGCACAAGGGGAATATAGCAAGGCCGAACCTTTACTACAACGCAGCTTGGTGATTTTGGAGCAAGCCCTAGGCACCAACCATCCAGAAGTGGCCACGACCCTCAATAACTTGGCGCTGCTGTATGAAGCACAAGGGGAATATGCCAAAGCCGAACCGCTTTACCAACGCAGCTTGGTGATTTTGGAGCAAGCCCTAGGCACTAACCATCCAGAAGTGGCCACGACCCTCAATAACTTGGCGCTACTGTATGAAAAGCAAGGGCAATACGCCAAAGCCGAACCGCTTTACCAACGCAGCTTGGTAATTTTGGAGCAAGCCCTAGGCGCCAACCATCCAAAAGTGGCCACTACCCTCAACAACTTGGCGCTGTTGTATGAAGCACAAGGGGAATATAGCAAGGTCGAACCTTTACTACAGCGCAGTTTGGCGATCAGGGAGCAAGCCCTAGGCACCAACCATCCAGAAGTGGCCACGACCCTCAACAACTTGGCGCTGCTGTATGAAGCACAAGGGGAATATAGCAAAGCCGAACCGCTATTGCAGCGCAGTTTGGCGATTWTGGAGCAAGCCCTAGGCGCCAACCATCCAAAAGTGGCCACGACCCTCAATAACTTGGCGCTACTGTATGAAAMACAAGGGSAATATAGCAAGGTCGAACCTTTACTACAACGCAGCTTGGTGATTTTGGAGCAAGCCCTAGGCACCAACCATCCAGAAGTGGCCACGACCCTCAACAACTTGGCGCTGCTGTATGAAGCACAAGGGGAATATAGCAAGGCCGAACCTTTACTACAGCGCAGCTTGGTGATTTTGGAGCAAGCCCTAGGCGCCAACCATCCAAAAGTGGCCRCTRYCCTCAACAACTTGGCAGGGTTGTATCAAGCACAAGGGGAATATAGCAAAGCCGAACCGCTATTGCAGCGCAGTTTGGCGATCAGGGAGCAAGCCCTAGGCGCCAACCATCCAGAAGTGGCCACTACCCTCAACAACTTGGCGCTGTTGTATGAAGCACAAGGGGAATATAGCAAGGTCGAACCTTTACTACAGCGCAGCTTGGTAATTTTGGAGCAAGCCCGCCTAGGGCTTGCTCCAAAATCACCAAGCTGCGCTGTAGTAAAGGTTCGGCTTTGCTATATTCGCCTTGTTCTTGATACAGTAGCGCCAAGTTGTTCAGGGATTGGGCGACATCTGGGTGATTGGCACCTAAAACTCGTTCCCTGATCGCCAAACTGCGCTGCAATAGAGGTTCGGCTTTGCTATATTCCCCTTGTGCTTGATACAACCCTGCCAAGTTGTTGAGGACAGCGGCCACATTTGGATGGTTGGCGCCTAGGGCTTGCTCCAAAATCACCAAGCTGCGCTGTAGTAAAGGTTCGGCCTTGCTATATTCCCCTTGTGCTTCATACAACAGCGCCAAGTTATTGAGGGTAGTGGCCACTTTTGGATGGTTGGCGCCTAGGGCTTGCTCCAAAATCACCAAGCTGCGCTGTAGTAAAGGTTCGGCCTTGCTATATTCCCCTTGTGCTTCATACAACAGCGCCAAGTTGTTGAGGGTAGTGGCCACTTTTGGATGGTTGGCGCCTAGGGCTTGCTCCAAAATCACCAAGCTGCGCTGCAATAGCGGTTCGGCTTTGCTATATTCCCCTTGTGCTTGATACAACCCTGCCAAGTTGTTGAGGACAGCGGCCACATTTGGGTGGCTAGCCCCTAGGGTCTGTTGCAAAATTGCCAAACTGCGCTGGTAAAGGGGTTCGGCTTTGTTATATTCCCCTTGTGCTGCATAGGACAACGCCAAGTTGTTGAGTGTGGTGGCCACTTTTGGATGGTTGGTGCCCAGGGCTTGCTCCCTGATCACTAAGCTGCGCTGCAATAGCGGTTCGGCTTTGCTATATTCCCCTTGTGCTTGATACAACCSTGCCAAGTTGTTGAGGRCAGTGGCCACTTCTGGATGGTTAGTGCCTAGGGCTTGCTCCAAAATCACCAAGCTGCGTTGGTAWAGCGGTTCGGCTTTGGCGTATTGCCCTTGCTTTTCATACAACCGTGCCAAGTTGTTGAGGGTGGTGGCCACTTCTGGATGGTTGGTGCCCAAGGCTTGCTCCCTGATCGCCAAACTGCGCTGCWATAGGGGTTCGGCTTTACTATATTGGCCTTGCTCTCGATACAGTAGCGCCAAGTTGTTCAGGGATTGGGCGACATCTGGGTGATTGGYGCCTAGGGCTTGYTCCCTTAACGCCAAACTGCGCTGGTAAAGAGGTTCGGCTTTGCTATATTCCCCTTGTGCTTGATACAACCCTGCCAAGTTGTTGAGGRYAGYGGCCACTTTTGGGTGGCTAGCCCCTAGGGTCTGTTGCAAAATTGCCAAGCTGCGCTGTAGTAAAGGTTCGGCCTTGCTATATTCCCCTTGTGCTTCATACAGCMSYGCCAAGTTGTTGAGGACAGCGGCCACATTTGGGTGGTTGGTGCCTAGGGCTTGCTSCMWRATYGCCAAACTGCGCTGSAATAGSGGTTCGGCTTTACTATATTCCCCTTGTGCTTGATACAACCCTGCCAAGTTGTTGAGGGCAGCGGCCACTTTTGGGTGGTTGGCGCCTAGGGCTTGTTCCAAAATCACCAAGCTGCGCTGTARTAAMGGTTCGGCCTTGCTATATTCCCCTTGTGCTTCATACAGCMSYGCCAAGTTRTTGAGGGCMGCGGCCACATTTGGGTGGCTAGCCCCTAGGGTCTGCTCCMTGATCGCCAAACTGCGCTGSWATAGSGGTTCGGCTTTGCTATATTGGCCTTGYTCTCGATACAACCCTGCCAAGTTGTTGAGGACAGCGGCCACATTTGGGTGGCTAGCCCCTAGGGTTTGTTGCAAAATTGCCAAACTGCGCTGGTAAAGCGGTTCGGCTTTGGCGTATTGCCCTTGCTTTTCATACAGTAGCGCCAAGTTATTGAGGGTCGTGGCCACTTCTGGATGGTTAGTGCCCAGGGCTTGCTCCCTGATTGCCAAGCTTCGCTGCAATAGCGGTTCGGCTTTGGCATACTGCCCTTGCTTTTGATACAACCCTGCCAAGTTGTTGAGGGCRGCGGCCACATTTGGGTGGCTAGCCCCTAGGGTCTGTTGCAAAATTGCCAAACTGCGCTGGTATAGGGGTTCGGCTTTACTATATTGGCCTTGCTCTTCATACAGCAGCGCCAAGTTATTGAGGGTCGTGGCCACTTCTGGATGGTTGGTGCCTAGGGCTTGCTCCCTGATCGCCAAACTGCGCTGGTATAGSGGTTCGGCTTTACTATATTGGCCTTGCTCTCGATACAGTAGCGCCAAGTTGTTCAGGGATTGGGCGACATCTGGGTGATTGGCRCCTAGGGCTTGCTCCCTKAACGCCAAACTGCGCTGGTAAAGAGGTTCGGCTTTGTTATATTCCCCTTGTGCTTGATACAACCCTGCCAAGTTGTTGAGGACAGYGGCCACWTTTGGATGGTTGGYCCCTAGGGTCTGTTGCAAAATTGCCAAACTGCGCTGGTATAGCGGTTCGGCTTTACTATATTCCCCTTGTGCTTGATACAACC
>NZ_JAKLTU010000015.1:0-52114 GCF_022570815.1 Synechococcus sp. PCC 6716 | reverse complement strand
ATCTAGTTCGTGCAAATTCCGCACTACAAGCTGTTTGGACGAATTGAGCAGCTTTGTTTAATTTTCGGGATTCGATTAGTCGAAACCGAAGAATCGTATACGTCTCAAGCCTCGTTTTTTGATAATGACTTCTTGCCTACGTTCGGCGAAAAACCTGAAGGGTGGAAGGCATCAGGAAAACGAGTTCTTAGAGGTCTGTACCGAACTGCGCAAGGATGGCTCATCAATGCAGACTGTAATGGAGCCTGCAACATCATGAGAAAGGTAAGCACAAAGCTCAATATCGATTTGAGTGGAGTGTGTAGAGGGGCTGTGGCAGCCCCTTCTAAGGTCAAGTTAGAGCAGATTGGCTTTGCTCTAGCCTAACTTAGAGAAGCCTCACCGTTCCACGGCGGGGAGTGTCACCATCCTCGATCGCATCCGGAGGATATTGATGTCAACCTCAACTGCCTCGACAATATTCATCAACTGCGCGATCGCTTTCAAGTTCAACTGTTTGATGGCCAGCAGTGGGAGCGCAACATTGAAACGCTGCGATGATAAATGCCCCAATACATAAATACATAATTTAGATTAAGGCTATGCTCGATCTCACCAAAGTGGCGATGCAAATGGGGCAGGTGGGTCAGGTCATTCGCCAAGGGGCGATCGCCTGCCAACAGAAACAGGCGCAAGCCCTTGATATTTTTACAGCGATGGCTGGGCAACTCGACCATTATCGACACCTCTTAGCCACGTGGCGTGAGCACCTCGCCTTTGCGGTTGCGGAACCCAGCGAACCCCTCACTACTGTGCACACCGTCTCCCCAGCCAGTCTTCCCTACGGTGTTATTGCTGCCGATGGTTCACAAATTGCCCCCAGCCACCACGAAATTGCCTACTGTTACCTGATTAATATTGGCCGAGTTGCCATCACGTACGGTTCGCAGCGCCGCCCGCAGTTAAATAGTCTGCCGCAGTTGGTCTATGACCCTGCGGAGCTGGGGCGATCGCGATCGTGGGGCATTACCACCGAAGACTGGCTGCGTTACCGCCGCACCCAAGCTGAAATGCTGGCGCTAGCCGACTTAGCACCCGCTGCCTCCCCTGAAATCCCCACCCTTGCCCTAGTGGATGGCTCGTTAATCTTTTGGTCCTGGAGCACCCTTGCTCCTGCTGCCCGCGACATCCTCTTAGCCCCCATTCTCGAGGCGTGGCAACAGCTACGGGAGCGGCGGATTCCCTTAGTGGGGTATATCAGTGCCTCCCGCAGCCATGAAACCCTGAATTTTCTGCGCTTGGGGGTCTGTCCTTACCCTGAGCCGAATTGTGCAGAGCATTGCACCAACCAGAGAGAGCGGCTACCCTGCCAGACCTTTGACCCCTTGCGCGACACACTCCTGTGGCACGCCCGGCTTGCACCGCAGCAGTACAGCCCCCTTTGGCGCAGTTACAGCCCTATTTTGGAGCACTACGGTGATCATGCTATTTACTGTTGCTACCTCCACGCAGGCAGCGAAGTGGTGCGCCTAGAGGTTCCGCAGTGGGTGGCCAAGGATAGCGATCTACTTGCGCAGGCCATCCGCCTGACCGCCTCCCAAATTCAAAAGGGACACGGCTATCCAGTGGCGTTGGCGGAGGCGCACAATTTAGCGGTAGTGCGCAGCAGCGATCGCCAACGCTTTTTTGCTTTACTGGAACGGGAACTGATCAAGGCAGGGCAGTGGCATGTGGCTCCTTCCCCCAAGGAACAGCGCAAGCGCCAGAGTATTGTCTAAGCTCAGACACCCTCTAGGACTTCTGCTGGCCGGTGCTGTCATGCAGTGGGCGCTGCCACCCGTAGGTTGGGGATGGCTGGCCTTTGGCGCGGTAGCCCCCCTGTGGTGGGTCTGCCAGATGCAGCGAGCCGGGCTACCGGCAGTGCTCGCTGGCCTCTGGTGGGGGCTAGGGTTTTACGGCAGTAGCCTAGTATGGGTGTGGGATCTGCACCCCTTGACTTGGATTGGCATTGATCCGCTGCCGAGTTGGCTCATTTCCCGAGGCATTTGGCTGTTTCTAACCCTCTGGGGAGCCACTCTTAGTATCGTCTGGGCAGCGTTGATGGCACGGTATGTCTGTGGCCATGGCCTTTGGCCAGAACTCTTGGCGGGGGTGACCCTCTGGTGTGGCCTAGAAGCCCTGTGGAGCTATTCCCCCCTATGGTGGATTAGTGTATCCCTCAGCCAAAGCCCCCACGGATTAGTGCAGTTGAGCCGCTTGGCGGGGCCAACCACCCTCACAGCGGTGGTGTTAGCGGTGAATGGCCTGATCGTTTTAGCATTACGGTATCACCGTCGCTACTGGCGCTATGGCGTGGTGTTCCTAGGAAGCGCGCTATTGCTCAACGTTGCTCTGGCGGCGGCGGTGCCCGCCGATCACGGCGAGGGGTTGCGCGTGGGTATCATTCAAGGGAACATTCCCACCCGAGAAAAATTAACCCCTGAGGGAATTCGCCGCGCTTGGCAGGACTATACTCGCGGTTATCAGGACTTGGCGGCCACTGGGGTTGAGGCAGTCCTGACTCCGGAAGGGGCATTGCCGATTCTCTGGCAACCCGAACAGGTAAATCGACTGAGCACCGCTGTGCAACAGGCCGGGGTTCCCCTGTGGCTGGGGACGTTTATGGCCACGACGGACGGGCATTATCAGGTACTGTTGACCCTCGATCAGCACGGCCAAGTCTATAGCCGCTACAACAAAGTGAACTTAGTCCTGTTGGGGGAGTATATTCCCGATTGGTTATCGGGGGTGGTGCAGCGGCTGTCCACCCTGCGATCGCGCCTCATTCCCGGTAACCCCGACCAAGTGTTTAGAACCCCTTGGGGCAATGCCGTGGTGTTGATTTGTTTTGAATCGGCCTTTTCCCACCGCAGCCGCGCTCAGGTACAAACAGGAGGAGAATTTATTCTCAGTGTGGCCAACAATGATCCCTACCGGCAGCAATTAATGGCACAGCACCACGCCCATGATGTCCTGCGTGCCGTTGAGGGCGATCGCTGGTTAGTGCGCGCTACCAATACCGGACTCTCTGCAGTGATTGACCCAACAGGCACCACCCGTTGGCTCTCAGACCCCGATCGCTTTGTCATTCATGCCGAAACCATCTATCGCCGCCAGAGCGTCACCCTCTATACTCGCTTTGGCGATTGGCTCCTGCCACTGTTAGCAGTGGCCACAGGGGCTAGCTATAGCTCACGCGCGTTTCGACCACGAGGGTAGCACTCACCCACTCGCCGCGATCGCCATAGTGACGGATAAGGCGTTGGCGCTGATCATCGCTCCATAACCAACTGACTTCGACAAAAAACGGCTCACGAAAGGAGACCTGCAGTGGGGTTAAACTCGCAGTACCATCCGGTAACAGCAGCAGTTGCTTGGGCACAGGGGTATCTGTAAATAACAACCGTGCCCCCTCAAGGGTCGCTGTGGTCGCGAGATGCTGATCCTGCCACTCAAGGGATTGGTGGAGCACTGTTCCCTCTTGCCACACCGTCAAGGTTGTTGGTGATTCCGTGGGCGATCGCCAGTCCGCGTACACCGTATAAGCGGTTCCCTGCCACCTCCCCACAAGATGCGCCACCTGCAAAGGGGGTCGCTCAGTGGCCTCAGAACCTGCACGAAACTCGCGAATCAACGTCATTGACTGTAGCCGTTGCCCCTTATCAAACAACTGCACAAACCGCAGCCGCCGATCCCCCACCACAAACCCATACTCCGCCCCAAACTCAGCGAACGGCGCTACCTGCAACGACCCCTTAGAAAACGCCCCCGTTTCAAAAAAAACATTCTGGCGACCAATAGTGGCATACTCCTGCACCGTGTTACTTGTGGCTGGCTGATTCAACCCCTTAGCAAACCGTTGCAGTTGAAAGCGCACCCGCGACCCATCCGCCACCTCCGTTAACGAGAGGATCGACGGCACAGATTCCCCCACCGTACCATCAGGGGCAATGGCAGTAAAGGAACCGTGCCACTCCCCCAAGTTTTTGCGAAAATTGTCCCAGTTACTACTCATTGTCAAGGTTCCAAACGTATATCTCAACCCTGCTGCAACTATCTCAACCCTGCTGCAACCGTGCCACATCCTCAAGCACTTGGGCAATATGGGCATCGGGTTTAACACGGCGGTAGATCGCAGCCAGCTTACCCTCTGGGTCAATGAGAAACGTATCGCGATACACCCCTAAATACTCCTTGCCCATAAACGTTTTCGAGCCATAACTACCATAGGCTTGGGCGACTGCTGTGTCTGTATCTGACAAAAGCCGGAAGGGCAGATCAAACTTTTTTTGGAACTTTTGGTGCGAAGCAACACTATCGGGACTAATCCCCAAAATAGTGACGTTGCGTTGTGCCAACGCCGCTGCCACCTCTCGGTAACCGCAAGCTTCCTTAGTGCAGCCGGGCGTGTTATCACGGGGGTAGAAGTACAAAATAACCCATTGCCCTCGCAATTCCTCTAAGCTAACTAAGGTGCCACTGGCATCTGGCAGCGTAAACAAAGGGGCAAAACTACCAACCTCTAAAAACATTGACGCAACCTTTTCAAAATGTCTTGAGTGGACATACAACAAATAGACACAAACCTATTAGTGATTGATTCGACATTGAAAAACTCAATTTCAATCTTGCGATCACGGGAAAACCGTTGACTTGTCTATGCTAATTCAATTCGGCTTAGATTTTGATCTATGAATGAAGTCCACGAGAGCTGCAAACGCCGGTCTAGTACCGCAAACATCGCAGTTGAATCAGGTTTCATAATAGTAGAAACTAGAAAATATTATCAAGGGTTATATTGTCAAAAGAAACCCCTAACCCTATGCTTGTCATAGAGATAAAAAGACGGTGATTAACGTAACGATAACAATCGGCCATCCCGTCATAAATTTCTGGGGCGATCAATTTGATTGCAACTGTAATTTTTGTACTGCTTACCCTTATTCTAATTAGGAGAGCTTACTCATGCCAATTGCTGTGGGAATGATTGAAACGCGCGGATTCCCCGCCGTCGTCGAAGCAGCAGACGCAATGGTAAAAGCCGCACGGGTCACCCTTGTGGGCTACGAAAAAATCGGCAGTGGTCGGGTCACGGTCATTGTCCGGGGTGATGTCTCCGAAGTGCAAGCCTCGGTGGCGGCAGGGGTTGACTCTGCCAAGCGAGTTAATGGTGGTGAGGTTCTTTCGACCCACATCATTGCCCGTCCCCACGAAAACCTTGAATACGTCTTGCCGATTCGTTACACGGAAGCGGTTGAACAGTTCCGTAACTAATATATTTCCCACAGGTCAATGTTCAGTTGCATCGCACCATCACTTTCTAATGTTTAGGAGCTATTACAATGGCAATTGCTGTCGGAATGATTGAAACGTTGGGCTTTCCTGCTGTCGTTGAAGCGGCAGACGCAATGGTAAAAGCTGCGCGGGTTACCCTTGTGGGCTACGAAAAAATTGGTAGTGGCCGAGTCACGGTTATTGTTCGGGGTGATGTCTCAGAAGTACAGGCCTCAGTGGCGGCTGGGGTAGAAAACGTGAAGCGAGTCAACGGTGGTCAAGTGCTCTCGACCCACATCATTGCCCGTCCCCACGAGAACCTTGAGTACGTCCTGCCCATTCGCTACACCGAAGCAGTGGAGCAGTTCCGTGAAAGTGTTAGTGGCATTCGTCCGATGGGTCGCCCATAGTGAAAATTGCACGAGTGTGCGGCACGGTTACCAGTACTCAAAAAGAAGACACCTTAGCGGGAGTCAAGTTTTTAGTCTTGCAATATTTGGGTGAGGACGGCGAATTTTTACCCGACTACGAAGTCGCTGCGGATACAGTGGGTGCAGGACAAGACGAATGGGTGCTGGTGAGTCGAGGGAGTGCCGCCCGCTACATCGTCAACAGTACTCAGCGACCCATTGATGCAGCCGTTGTGGCCATCATTGACACCGTAAGTCGGGATAACTATTTGCTGTATAGCAAGCGTACCCAGTATTAGCAGTTGGAGACTTCTCCCTATGGCGGTTCAAAGTTATGCGGCACCTCCTACGCCATGGTCACGGGATTTAGCGGAGCCAGACATTGCCAGTTCGGCTTACGTTCACTCCTTTAGTAACCTCATCGGAGATGTCCGCATCAAAGATTATGTGCACATTGCCCCCGGTACCTCGATTCGTGCCGACGAAGGGACACCCTTCCATATTGGTTCCTATACCAATGTTCAAGATGGCGTGGTCATTCACGGTTTACAGCAGGGGCGAGTCATTGGCGATGATGGTCAAGAGTATTCCGTGTGGATTGGCAACAATGCCTCGATTACTCACATGGCGCTCATCCATGGCCCCGCCTACATCGGTGATGGCTGCTTTATTGGCTTTCGCTCAACAGTATTTAATGCACGGGTGGGAGCAGGCTGTGTTGTCATGATGCATGCCCTGATTCAGGATGTTGAAATTCCACCCGGTAAATATATTCCTTCAGGAATGGTGATCACCAATCAACAACAGGCGGATCGCCTTCCCAACGTCGAGGAATCGGATATTCATTTTGCTCAGCATGTTGTGGGGATTAACAAGGCACTGCTGTCGGGCTATCGCTGTGCTGAAAATATTGCCTGTATTGCCCCCATTCGCAATGAGCAGCGGGGTCAGGCTGACCCACAGATGTTACAGGTTGAAACGCTTACCGGGGAAAATCGTACCATGACAACAGATTACGCGACTCACGTCCGCCAACTGTTGCAGCAGGGGTATCACATTGGGCTGGAGTATGCGGATGCGCGMCGSTAYCGCACCAGTTCTTGGCAGAGTTGCCCAACGCTGACAGCACAACAGGAATCGCAGGTATTAGCAGCCATAGCGCAGCTTCTGAATGAGCACGCGGGTGAATATGTGCGGCTCATTGGTGTTGATCAGCGAGCTAAGCGGCGTGTTTTTGAACAGGTGATTCAACGCCCAGGGGATGCGGCTCCTGCTAGCGATCGCCCCAGTGGGTCAGCACCCGTGGTGGGTGCGGTTCCTAGCGGCTCCCTTGATAGCTCCGTTACAGCGCAGGTGCGGCAGTTATTACAGCAGGGCTACCAAATTGGCACTGAGCACGCGGATGCCCGCCGCTACCGCACCAGCTCTTGGACCAGTTGTGCCCCTATTCAATCGCAGCAGGAGCCAGAGGTGATCGCTGCCCTTGAAGCCTGCCTTCAGGAACATGCAGGGGAGTATGTGCGCCTGATTGGCATTGACAAGAAGCAAAAACGGCGGGTGTTCGAGCAAATTATTCAGCGACCGGACGGTGCCGTGGCGATCGCCCCCAAAGCAATGAATACCAGCATTAACAATGGCAGTGCCACCCCCAGCGATACAGTGTTGAGTGCCGATGTTCTGAACCAAGTACAGGATCTACTGCGGCAAGGGTGCGTGATCACCACTGAGTATGCTGATCAACGGCGGTTCCGTACCAGTTCATGGCAGAGTGGCATCAAAATTACCTCTGCCCAAGGTATCAACGATCTGAGCACCTTTTTAGCCGAGCATCCACGGGATTACGTTCGCCTTGTGGGGGTCAACCCACAGGCTAAACAGCGCGTCCTAGAAGTGATTATTCATCGCCCTAACGGTCACGCAGCAACTAATGGCAGTAGTACCCGCGGTAAAGGGTTTGCTCCTAGCAGCACGGCCAACCCGACACGCACTGCTAGCACAAGCCATGGCCTAGACTCAGAGGTGGTTCAGCGCGTGCAGCAGCTCCTGCAACAGGGACACCAGTTAGCCCTAGAGCATGTGGATGCCCGCCGTTATCGCACCAACTCGTGGCAGAGTGGCCCGCGTATTGAGGCCAAAACCCTGAATGAGGCACTTGCCGCCATTCAAGCCTGCCTGCAAGAGTATAGTGGCGAGTACGTCCGCCTCATTGGTGTGAACCCTGCCAGTAAGCAACGGGTGGCGCAGATTCTGCTGCAACAGGCCACTAAGTAGCCCTCCCAAGTGAGGTGCCCCGATGCCCCTGCCGCCCTTGGCCTTACCCCCGACTCCTGCCGTACGGATTGCTGGTGATGTGGTGGTACATCCCCAAGCTATTCTGGCACCGGGGGTCTTGCTCTGGGCTGAAGCGGGGGCAACCATTCGCATTGCTGCTGGGGTGTGTATTGGTATGGGCAGCGTTATTCATGCCCACGGCGGCGCAATTACAGTAAGCGAAGGGGTCAATATCGGGGCGGGGGKGTTACTCATTGGCCAAGTCACCATTGAACCCCATGCCTGTATTGGCACCAGTGCCACCCTGATGAATACCATCGTTCCTGCGGGAGCGGTGGTTGCTGCGGGATCACTCATGGGGGATAACAGTCGCCGCTGGCAACCGGAGCCAGCCCCAGAGACCAGCGATCCATGGCAAGAGGCGGCCTCCCCAGCCAGCCCTGACCCTGATACCCCACATTCCCCAGATTCACCGCCAACAGACACAGAGCCAGCCCCTGTAGCGGCGGTTGAGAATGCAACCCCTACAGCCAAGCCTACGGTTGTCTATGGCCAAGCTTACGTGAGCCAGATGTTTGCGAAAATGTTTCGCACTGAACCACTGACCAATGAACAGCCGTAATTTCTGGTGGCACCACCCGTGGCGGATGGTGGGGGTAGCACTGGTGCTCTTGGGTGGGTTGTTGTGGGGCTGGTTTTATCCCCACGCGTTGCAGACAGAGCTTGTGCGAATTCCGCGTCAACCCCATCAGGTATTAGTGAGTCGTTTGTATCTGCCCCTGACAGGCACCCCCCCTTACCCCACCCTGATGCTGTGGCATGGTGTGAACTGCACCAAAGAAACCATGGAGCCGCTGGCGGTGGAGATGGCTCGCCATGGGATTGCAACGATCGCCACCGATGTTGGTGGATTTGGCGAGTCCTACCCTCGCCCCTATAGCGAAAGTGAAAATGATGCTGATGCCAGTGTCGTCATGAACTATGTTGCTGCCCATCCCGATCGCTTTGATCCGCAGCGCCTTGGGGTCGGTGGTCACTCGATGGGGGGGGCGATCGCCCTCAGCCTTGCTAGTACCGATAGTCGCATTGTCAGTACTCTGAACCTTGGGATGTCCTCAGACATCAACCCACTGCTCCCCCCCAACCTCTTCATGGGTAGTGGCCTGTATGAACAGTTTCATACCCCCACTATGATGCGGGCGATGCTCCGGCAAGGCACCATCCCCACTGCTGTTGCCAACCAAACCTATGGCGACCTTTCCCAAGGTCGGGGACGCAAATTAGTCATCTCTGCAACCAGTGATCATGGCATCGGCACCATAGATGTGACCCTACTACCGGCAGCAGTCGCCTGGGCCACAGCAACCTTGGCCCCCAGCACGACCCTACAGGGAATGGTAATGCCATGGGTACTCTTAGGACAGTGTTGCGTCATGGTAGGTAGCTGGCTCCTCAGTAGCTACCTTGGCCAAGGCATCCCCCCCCTACCATTCGGGAAGCGAGGCTTGAGCCTTGCCTGCATCGCTGGAATCGTCAGCATACTGCTGCTCGCCCATACCCACCTCGTGCCGCCTCGGCTTGCTAGTGATGGTACTGTGTGGGGAGCGATCGCCCTGCCCTTAGCTAACTATGGACAGCGCTTCCCAGCAGCCATTGACCAGTTGTGGCGCGTTGTCTGCATCTACACACTTCTTGTGGTTAGTGTTACAACAGTAACGTCTGTTGTCTGGCAGTTACCGGAATGGGTGACCCAACCACAGTTACTGCTGGGAGTTCCCTTCTTTTTCGGCCAACAACCCCTGACGGCTGTCCATGCCACGTTCAATTTACTGCGCTCGGTGTTTTTTGTCAGCTATAGTGACGTTGTGATTCCCCGCTGGCCATTTTTACTGGTGGTTATCCCAGAATTGGTGCAACCAAGTAGCATCATTCAAGGGCTGACCCTAGCTGCAACTGCTGTGGGGGAACGCATCCGGCAACCTCTGGTGCTTGACCTCCGCCTTGGCCTGTCGAAGCGAATGCTCTATATTTTGGCGGCACTTGTGTTGGTGTTGGTGCTGCTGCTGTATCAGCAAGTCATGAGTGGGGTGTTTACTCCTGAATTTATTGCGAGTGCTCTGAAAGCACTGGGGCAGTCATTCCTGATTCCCCTCCTACTGATGGTTGTAATTGTCCGATCGCCCTTCTGGCAACGGTGGGTGGGCTAGCATCAAACCTAAAGAACACACTAAACCAACCCAAAGGGTGATCCTATGGCCATTACCCTTGCTAAATGGGCGTTAACTCAGAGCTCGGTAACGTGTTAAGAACTATTGGCTTAATGTTAAGCATTATTAACTTTGATTGATCAAATAAATAAGACTTATCACACTACTAGAAAGCGATCCTCGCGATCGCTCCTTGGCACAGTTGCAGGTTCTATAAAACACAGTTATTTGGGATATTGTACATGATGCATGGACTCTCGCTCGCCCCTCGGTACCGCTTAGATGATGCTGATCCATGGCTGTTGGGGATTGATCCCAGTCGGCAGTACTGGTTACAGATCAACGGCGATCCGCAGCAGTTGGCGACAATCCCGGGAGTGGTGGTGCAAAGTATTTCCGATCTGCGGGAGATCATGGAAACGGTGCGATCGCTCCTGCCGGGGCAGCGGGTGCAATTTCAGCGGGCTGCGACATGTTTAGAACTTCACTGCATTGGTGACAATTTATTGGCCATTGCGGATGAGGTGGCGGGGGCACCGGTTTGGCACCTGTTTGACCGCGAAACCCTCGAAAGTTTATTGATGAGCGCGCATCCCCACTGGCAATGCCGCCCAGAGGATGTGGAGTTAGGACGGCGACAGCTTTGGCACTCGTTTCAGTTACCCGTTGCGGCCTAAGCTTTGTCCAGCAATCCAGCCGGTGGTCCATGCACTTTGTAGGTTAAAGCCACCGGTCACGCCATCAATATCTAGCAGTTCTCCTGCCAAAAATAGGCCGGGGCAGCGGCGGCTAGCCATGGTCTTAAAATCCACGTCCTTGAGATCCACGCCGCCACAGGTGACAAACTCCTCTTTGAATACCCCTTTGCCGACGATGGCAAACTCACTGCGATGCAACAGTAATGCTAGCTGCTGGCTACTTTTTTTGGTCAGATGCGCCCAGGTCTGATCAACGGGAATACCCACTAATTCCAGCCAATAGCTCCACAGTCGTCGCGGCAGATCAAAGGGGCAATGGCTGGCGATCGCCCGTTTCGGCAGACGCACACGACACGCCTCTAACCGGCTGCGTAGGTTATCGTAGGACACCAACGGTAGCCAATTGATCGTTAGAGTGGCCTGATAGTGGTGGCTGGCTAAGCTGCGGGCACCCCACGCCGAGAGCTTGAGCACCACCGGCCCACTGAACCCCCAATGGGTGATCAGCAGTGCCCCCTCTTGGGTCAGGGGCGGTTGATCCGCCACCTTCAGGGTTGCCCGCACCGGATGCACACTCAGGCCTGCCCGTTGATGCAGACGGGGATCTGCGACTTGGAAGGTAAAAAGGGAGGGCACCGGCGGCACAATGGTATGCCCTAACTGTGCAGCCAAGCGATATCCTTGGGGACTACTGCCTGTGGCAAGCAAGAGGCGATCGGCCACCAGTGGTTCAGGAGCCTGGCTGGTCATAACCTGAAATTCCCCTGCTACGTTGGCAATGCGCTTGACGGCAGCTTGGGTGCGAATGCGAACTCCCAAGGCTTTGGCTTCGGCGACTAAGCAATCAACGATCGTGCTGGAGTCATCAGAAACGGGAAACACGCGCCCATCCGCTTCAGTTTTTAGGGCAACCCCTCGCTCCTGAAACCACTGCATGGTATCCCGCGGCTGAAACCGGTTAAATGCCCCCCGCAGTTCTTTTCCGCCACGGGGATAGTGCTGTACCAAGAGTGCCGGATCAAAACAATGATGAGTCAGGTTACAGCGTCCACCGCCAGAGATGCGCACTTTGCCCAAAACCCTAGGGGCAGCCTCAAGCAGGGTAATCTGCGCCCGGGGATTGGCACTTGCACAGGCGATCGCCCCGAAGAAAGCGGCGGCTCCCCCACCCACAATAATGATGCGATCTGGTCGCTGACCTAGGACGGCAGATGACATCGCTACGGCTTAGGATTCCAACGCGGAGGCATCTGGCGACCCCCCATGGCCATTGACCTCCCGTACCAGATGAAGTTGCTGGTGCAAGCGCCCAATGGGAATACCGTTGGCAGCGAGGACATTCAGCATCCGGCGGCGGAATTCCCGCGCCACCGCCCACTGCTGGCCGGGTTGAGTTTTAATCCAAATACGCACCAACAGACCACTGGCGGTAATCTCATCAATGCCTAACACCTCGGGGGGGGCTAGGAGCTTTGAGTGCCACGCTGGCTCCTCATAGAACTCCTGACTCAGCGCAGCTAACAGACTTAGCATCGGATCTGGCGCAGTGGTGATATCCACCCACACCTCTAAGTTAACCCGGGACCACGTGCGGGTTAGGTTAGCCACCTTCGTAATGGTACTGTTGGGAATGGTAATTAAGCAGCCCTCAGCATTCCGCAGTTGGGTGACCCGCAGGTTCAGGTTTTCTACCATCCCCGCATAGGGTTCAATTTGCACCACATCCCCAATAGCGTACTGATCTTCCCAAACAATCAGCAGCCCGTTAATAATATCCTTAACAAGGTTCTGAGACCCTAGGGAAATGGCTAAGGCAAGGAAGCCCCCCACCGCCAAAATGGAGGAAATAGGCACTCCCAAGGAACTCAGAATCACCACAATCCGCGTCAAGTAGATCAACACGGTCTTGAGGCTGCGCAGCACTTCAATGGTAGTGCCAATGCGCAGGGTGGTTCGTTGGGCATCACTAAACTTGACGAGGTTATTTTGCTCCCAGAAGATGCGAAGGCGATCAAAGGCTAGGTCAGCAAGCTGATTGAGGAGGCCAGTGCCAAACCATACCGCCATCCAGAGAATCGGCAGACCGTAAACCTGTGAACTCCATCCGCGGGTGGCCGGAAATAATGCCAAGATCAACGCCAAGGCGTATAGCCAAAGGGCAATCTGCCCCCAGAGCAGTAAATAGCGCACGAGGCGGATGAGTTTTAGCCGCTGCTTGAGGAAAAATTCAGCCCCCAAGTTGGGCAACAGGGGCAGCGGGCGCTCCGGTTCGTTGGGTTGGGTGGTCGCGGCGATCGATGCCAACTGCCGTTGTATCGTGCGTCGCTGTTGCGCCAACAGGACTTGAAGTAAAAACATGAGGGTACTGGCAGCTAGGACTTTGAGGGCGATCCATGCCGCCGTTTGCAGTTGTACCATCAGCGCTGTGTAGGTGCGCTCCTTAATGGCTTGGTTCATCTGGGTTTGCAAGATACTGCGCCAGTTTGCCGCAAGAGTGTCTGCCGGTAGTTGATGGTAGTCGCTATCGGCTTCGGTGATTGTAAGAATGCGGGTGGTGCGCTCGGAACGACCGAGACGGCCACTAATGACCAATTCATTATTGAGGCGAGCAACCCCAATATTGACGACCTCTGGGGAACCACGGCGGTTTTCAATGGCGCTATTGAGAATACGGCGCAGATTAGATTGAATGAGTTCAGCACGCAGCTCTACAGGAACGCGATCGCCAGGGTCATTGCGATCGCGCACGGTAGGTGCAGCGATGGTAAATAAGACCCGCCCATCAAAGCGCACCTCCGTTGTTTCCAGTTCGCCAATGCGACGAACGCCAGGGGGGGGCGGTGAAACTGTGGTCTGATTTAATCCCGGAATTGTTACTTGACTAAAGCCTGGAGCTGCCAACAATACCGCGAAACAAATGCTGAGAAGGGCGATCGCCCCCCAACGCCACGCTCGTTTACGGACATTGATCATGAGCCAGTTCATCGTAAACAGCAGATATTTTCTTTTTGAAAGAAAATTTAGACACATCCTATCCTATCATTCCCTTGAAGTGCTAGGCTGCCACAAGGCTCTATGGATTTGGGTGTTACTGAGTGTGGCTATGACTTGCCCTCATCCCCAACCCTTCTCCCTAGAGAGAAGGGAGCTAAGAGTCTTGTTCCCTCTCCTTTGGGAGAGGGCTAGGGTGAGGGCGGCATTAGGATTGATTGGTGGCCAACTTATGTTAACCCTGCGACTACAGTGCCAGCTTCCCGCCATAAAAAAATGACGTAGTGTCGCGGAATTCCCTATCCACCGATGCGGTGGGGTAGGTTATCTGCGCCGTCATGATTAAATAATGGCTATTTTTTGCAAAAAATTAGTTATTACTAGCCATTCCAACTATTAATCATTCTCAATAAGATTGCATTCTTGCAAATACTGCCGTTGGTCAGTTATCATGCGAATCATAACGGCGGATTGAGCGAATCTCCTATGCCCCTTTACACCGCAGCAGCCCTCAAAGCCGAACTGAACGATAAAGGATGGCGATTAACGCCACAGCGAGAAACTATTCTCAATATTTTCCAAAATTTGCCGAAGGGCAACCACCTGAGTGCCGAAGACTTACACCACGAGCTACGCAAGCAAGGGCACTCCATTAGTTTGTCGACCGTCTATCGCACCGTCAAGCTAATGTCACGGATGGGCATTTTGCGAGAGTTGGAACTGGCTGAAGGTCATAAGCATTATGAACTGAATACGATGTCACCTCACCATCACCATCACATGGTGTGCGTGCAGTGCAACCGAACCACCGAATTTGATAATGATTCGATTTTGAAGCAAGCCCTCAAGCAAACCGATAAGTACGGCTTGCAGATGATTGATTGCCAGCTTACCATCTATACCATTTGTCCGGAAGCTTTGCGGCGCGGTTATCCGGGGTTGCCTGAGCATTGGATGTGCAGTAGCGCGATCGCCCACAGTTCTGAACCGCCCCCCCGTGCAAAATGATCAAACGCACCAAATCTTTTTTCGTGGGAGTTGGCCTTGCCCTTAGTGCAGTACCGTGGGTGGGGGCAGTGGAATTCCCTGATGGTCGCGTTGCCTTTGATCAATCGCCAATTTTTGCTGAAGCAAATACCCGCTATCCCCAAGTATTAATTCCCAGCCCTATCTACAACTTTATTTTACGGGTGCCGGAGACTGCTGGCGAATCCCTTGCCCGTCTAGAGATTCAGCAGCTACCCGCTCTAGAAACCCTTTATTTTCAGCCCCAGCGTACCCGTGCCTTTGTTGGCACCCAACCTCGCCAACGCATTCCCCTCGCTGCGGCTGTGTTTGACCCCAGCGACCAAGTGCTACGCATCACCTTTGATCCGCCCATTCCTCCGGGAAGCTATTTGCGGGTGGAGGTTTCCCCTGTGCGCAACCCTCAATGGGAGGGGGTCTATTTGTTTGGTGTGACGGCCTTTCCGCGGGGTGGCGATCGGGCGATTGGCCAGTATATTGGTACTGGGCGATTGCAGTTTTACCGTGGCTCAGACTTCCTGTGATCGGATGTGGATGAGATGACGCTGGCCATTCTGCCGCCCCCGTTGCAGCCGGGCGATCGCCTCGGCGTGGCCTTCCCCAGCGGCGTGCTGCGACACCAAGAGGCGTTTTGGCAAGGGGTGGCCTGTTGGCAAGCCCAAGGCTACGAAGTGCTGGTGGACGAAGCGGCCTTTGACGGATGGGGCTACCTTGCAGGTTCCGATGCCCAACGGCGCGATCGCCTGCGCCACCTATTGCAAGATACTACTATTAAAGCCATTCTCTGTGGTCGCGGCGGGTTTGGTAGCACCCGCTTACTCGAAGCATGGCAATGGCTGCCCTGTGCCCCGAAGTGGCTGATTGGGTTTTCCGATATTACCGCCCTGCTGTGGAGCTATGCCGCCCAAGGCGTCGCAGGGGTGCATGGCCCAGTCCTGACAACGCTGGCCGCCGAACCCCTGTGGAGCCAAACTCGCCTGTTTAACTGCGTGCAGCGACAGCCGCTGCCCCCCCTCTCAGGCACTGCTTGGGGAGGCGGCTGTGTCCAAGGACGGCTATTGGTGGGTAACCTGACGGTGGCAACCCATTTGCTAGGCACCCCCGATTGTCCCGACTTTAGCAACGTAATTTTAGCACTAGAGGATGTGGGGGAAGCCCCTTACCGCATTGACCGGATGCTGACCCAGTGGCGACGCAGTGGTGTGCTCAAGCAGATTAAGGGGATTGCCTTGGGGCGGTTTAGTCGCTGTGACGATGCTGCCACCCAACCAAACTTGCGTGTTCTGGAAGTTCTTGGCGATCGCCTAGGGGATTTAGGCATTCCCATTGTCAGTGATCTGCCCTTTGGCCATGATGGGGTCAATGCCGCCTTGCCGGTTGGAGTGCTTGCAGAACTGGATGGCGATCGCGGCCAGTTGCGCGTGCTGGCATCGTAAGGTTGCCGACAAATTCAGCTCCTATCACCTCATGCCTGATCTATAATGTGTCTAGTTTTAACCACCCTTGGCCTGCTAGCGCCAGTCTGGGGCACCCGCTATATATTGTTGCCCTGATGATGGCATTCCCGTTTAGTATGGAATTGAGTTGCTGCCGTGAAGCTAACACTTGTTAGTTTGATATGCTGACTCTGGGTATTTTTTGTCCTTGAGTTCATGGTGCTCGATCGGGCTTGAGGCATGCATTCGCTAAGTTCCGTTGTGTGTAAGTATTTGCATTAGATTAAGAGGTCAAGGGCTGTGCAGTATCTCGCGGAGGTCATTAAAAAAACGGGTTTCATGGGTACGAAATCCGAGCTAAAACTTCTAATGCGTGAACAATCTGGGTACTGGCATCCTGTCTCCCAAAACGAAGACACCATCCCCTTTGACAATAGCCGCGACTATGGGAATGGGGTACTGGTCTTTGTCGAGATGGCTGCCAATCGTCAGATTCAGCATGTAGATGAAGCCTCACGGCGACTGACGGGCATTTTACACGGCTTTACACGGATGCGCGAACGCTTCCAAAGCCAAGAAGAAGAAATTGAAGGCTGGAAGCAATCCCTGTCTTACCAAGCAGAGGCCCTTAACCAGAGAGAAGCAGAATTTGAAATTCGTCGTGAAGAGTTACAAGAGCTAGAAGAACAAATTGCCAACTACGAGCAACAACTGGCAGACCTCAATAAGCTGCGCTCAGAACTAGGGAGAGAGGAAGAGCGCATTCAAGCTGAGCGCCAAGCCCTCGAAAACCTACGCCACCAAGTTCACCAAGAGCAGCAACGCTGGGAGCAATTAAAATCCAGTCATAGTGTTGGCCTCTCACCGGATCAGATTCGTCAAGTCGATGCGATCTTGCAACAACTGAGCGACAGCCTCAATAGCAGTAGCACTAATCAGGTCAACGACTGCTTGCAGGTTCTGGAGCAGCAGCAAGCCCTGTTAACCCAATACTGGCAGCAGTTAGAGCAAATTGACCAAGAAGTGGGGCAGCGGCAAGCAGCTCTTGAGCAGCAACTCCACGCATTTCGTGACCAAGAACAGGCATGGCATGCAGCCCAAGAACAATTTTGGCAAGATAGCCGCGCGATCGCCCTGCAGGAAGAACTTTGCCGCTACAAGCAATCGGTACTCGAAAAAGAGCGCCAGCTCCTTGCCCAACAAGAAGATATGCTCCAGCAAATGCGGCAGGCCATGGTGAGTGACTTAACCGAAGCGGTAGATGTCAATGCCTTGATGAAAATGGCCATAGAAGATCTAGAAAAAGAAGTGGCTAATCGTGGTAACGATCTCAAGCGAGCCTCCGCCTTTGTCAACGATCAAGAAGAAGAGTTAAAAATGGCGCTGGAGTCCTTGATGGAACTTGAGCAAAAAGCAAAAGATGCCAGTGACTTTGATCGCCTCCAACTGGCTGGTGAACTGGAAGACGAGCGGCAGCGGTGTAACCTCCTCAACCAAGCCCTTGAAGGTCAGCGCCAACATATCCGTGAAAAAGAAGCGGCCTATAAAATTTACCTGCAAGTTCTCGAAGCCCGTCGAGATCCCGCTTCACAGCAGGGGATTAGTCTGATTCCAATTCTCAGTGAGCTAGAAAAACAGCTTCATGAGTACGGCGTTGCTGTTAACCAACTGGCGGAAGAACTCCAGCACGCCTACACCGATCTCGAAAGTCTGCGCCACGACATTGAAGAGCGCCGCAAACGGCAACAGCAGCAGCGAGATCAGTTGACACAGCAAGAGCAAACGCTGATCGAAGAGCAACGCTTGATTGCGGCCAAACGCGGCCAAGCAGATCTACTACGGGAATTTTTGCAGCCTGTACAGGATCGGCTCAACCAACTGCGGCAAGTACTGGAGAGCTTAGGAGACAACCAAATGAATGGCCGTCCTAGGGCGTTAATTTCTGAGCTTCAGCAAGTGGTGATGAATCTGGGGCAAGGAACGACGTGACATCCTCCCGACGCTGACCCTACGGTTACAGTGCGGGACGTATTGCTCCCCGAACCCCTCATTAGTTAAAAGTTAAACTAAACTCGCTCCAGTGTGGCTTCCAACAGTTGTTTTAGTTTATGGCTACGGTAAATGCCACTTAAGAGGGTGTAGTGATTGGCATCCACCTGCCAGTAATGCTCAAATCCTGTGCAACGACTTGCATCTCCCAGTAGAATAAACTGCTGCACAATGCTATGGGGGGTAATCCAGCCTTCCCCTTCGAGGCGGCCTAACAAACTGTGTTGCAGCACATAGGTAAACAGCATTTCGTCTAGTTCTAGCTTACCCCGTGACTGTAAAATCAAGTCTGGTTTAGCTTGTTCAGCGAATGTTACCTTTGCGGCCATAGAAAACCAGTCATCCTGCCCATAGGACACAAGAATCTTGCCAGAGATGGCGATCGCCTCTTGATCTGGCTCCAGCCAGTAGCCATTCAGGAGCCACCGTCCCGCATCCACTAAGAATGTATGATTCACGCTGAACTTGTCCGAAACAAATGTACTGATTTTATCCACTGGAGGCAGGTCTGTACCACACGCCTTCACGACCTCTACAGGGGGCATCCATCAGTGAATTGCGCCACCACCCATGGGCTTAGGTGTGCTGGAGTTCCTCTAAGCGCGCGAGAACTTCTTTACTGTGGGTTGCTGGATTCACCTTGACGTAGCGCTCTCGCAAAATACCGTCGGGGTCAATGATAAAGCTATGGCGTAGGGAGACAAACCCTAACCACGAACCATAGGCTTTGCTAACGCGGCCATCCGGATCCGAGAGTAGTGGAAAGGTCAACCCTTCGCTATCGCAAAAATCTGCATGGGAATCGACAGAGTCGGCGCTGACACCGATAACTTCAGCATTGTGGGCATGGAATTGCTCAATATCTTGCTGGAAGCGCTGCGCCTCAATCGTACAGCCAGAGGTAAAGTCCTTCGGGTAAAAGTAAAGCACCACCCATTTGCCACGGTAATCTGCTAGGCGAACGGGCTGGCTGCTGGCATTGGTGGGCAAGGTAAATTCGGGTGCTGGGGCATCGAGGGGGGGCAGTTCACCTCCTAACGCCACACTAGGAGCAGACCATCCCACGAGGACAACCAGACTGAGCAGACAAGACAAAAGGATGCGCAAGACCATGGCCAAACCGTTAGACTAGCAGTAGCAAATTCTAACCGCAATGTAACCTACCTTTAAGAATTTTTCGAGTTTGGAGTCCATGCGCTACCACTCCCTTGGTCATTCACTGTTGTACTGGCTAGGTTGGTTGGTGGCGGCGATCGCCCTTGGCATTGTCATTTGCCGTCTGCTGGCAGAAAGCCTTTGGTTTCATCACCTTGGCTACGCTGGGGTATTGTGGCTGCGGTGGGGGGTACAGGGACTGCTGCTAATTTTTGTGGTTGGGCTGTCAGGACTCTTTTACCGTTGGCATCAACGCCGTGCCTACCAGCAGTGCACGGTTACCTTGGATGCAGAACTCACTGCCCACAGTCGCTATCGGGGGTTGGGGCTACTGGGGCTGTTGAGTGCGGCGGCGGGGTTAATTGGCTTGCTGATAGTGGCAACGTACCACATTGGGGCGATCGCGGTGCAACTGTGGCAGCAGCGCAGCGACATGACGATTAATACCCCGCTTTTGCCGCAGTTAAGTGTCTGGCGAGCCGCAGACTTACTACAACAAATCCTCCAGAATCCATGGTTACTCTTGGTGAGCGCTGGCGCATTGATACTGGGGCTATGGGCACCGCTGCACCTCTTTCGGGGGATTAGTGTGATCCTGAGTTTGGCCATGGGGGCGATCGCCCTGATGAGTTGGTCAGCGGTGCTAACGGGTGTGTTTGGTGTTAGTGATCCCCATACCGAACCACTGTTCCATCGTTCGATTAGCTTTTATCTTTTTCGCCTCCCCCTGTTAGAACTGCTACGGCTGTGGCTTGTGAACCTCAGTGTGGTGAGCTTAGCGGGAGTGGCTCTTACCTATTTGCTCGCCAACGATAGCCTCAGCCATGGCAAATTTCTTGGCTTTGTGCGATCGCAACGCCGACATTTACAGGGTCTGAGTGCCTTTGTGTTTGCCACGGTTGCCTTTAGCTTTTGGCTAGAGCGCTACAAACTGCTTTACTCCACCAACGGAGCCGCCTTTGGCGCAGGTTATACCGATGTCACGGTGCGCTTACCCCTCTACGGCTGGCTGTGCGTGTCTGCCCTTGCCGTGGCAATGCTCCTTGGCTGGTCAGCCATTCGCCAAGGCGGTCGGGGGCAGCGGCGTTTAGGCCCCATCGCCCCCGGCTTGTTTAGCTTTACCCTTGGCTATTTAGTCGTCATCTTGGTGGCCGATTGGTTACTCCCCAATGCCATTGAGGCAGCCATTGTTGAACCGAACCAACTGGAACGGGAACTTCCCTACATTCAACGGACAATTACCCACACCCGCGAAAGCTTTAACCTAGACACCATGAGGGTTGAACCCTTCCAGCCCGAAAATAATCTCAACGCTGAGATCATTGCAGCGAATGAGGCCACCACCCGCAATATTCGCGTTTGGGATACCCGCCCCCTCTTAGAAACCAATCGCCAACTGCAACAGTTGCGCTCCTACTACCGCTTCCCAGCCGCTTTTTTAGATCGCTATTCCCTCAAGCTTGCCAACCAGCAGGCCACCCCAGAACTTCGCCAAGTGCTGATTGCAGCTCGCGAAATTGACTACAGCGCTGTGCAACAGTTTGCCCGCAGTTGGATTAACGAACACCTCGTCTTCACCCACGGCTATGGGTTTACCATGAGTCCCGTGAATACCGCCGAAGCAAACGGTTTACCCAAGTATTTTGTGCGCGACATTGGTGAAAATGGCGAACTGCTCACGTTCCCGCCGCAACTGCGGGAGCACTTTCCCTTCTTCTATCCGCGTCTTTACTACGGTGAACTGACGAATACCTACATTTTCGCGCCCTCCCATGTGCCCGAACTGGACTTCCCCCGCGGCAGTGATAACGTCTATAACCACTACGACGGCAGTGGCGGTGTGGCCATTTCAGCGTGGTGGCGACGGCTGATCTATGCTGTCTATTTTCGCGATTGGCAAGTCTTACTCACCCCTAATCTACGGCCTGACTCGCGGGTGCTGTTTCGGCGCACAATTCAAGAGCGGGTACAGGCGATCGCCCCATTCTTGCGCATCGACAGCGAGCCTTATCTGGTCATTGCCGATCCGCGTTCTGAGAGTGACATCAAAGCCAGTCACAGGAGTGCTGGGGTGAGTTATTTGTACTGGATTATTGATGCCTACACCCTCAGTCGCCATTATCCCTACGCTGACCCAGGAAAGCATAGCTTTAACTACATTCGCAACTCCGTCAAAATTGTTGTCGATGCCTACAACGGCGATGTCACCTTTTACGTTGTTGAGCCAGAGGATGTCATTTTACAGACATGGCAGCGCATCTTTCCGCAGCTTTTTCGCCCCATTAGTGCCATGCCGCACCGGTTGTACACCCACATTCGCTATCCCGTGGATATGCTGCAAATCCAATCGGAGCAGCTATTGCAGTACCACATGACCGATCCGGTAGTGTTTTACAACCGTGAAGACCTCTGGCAAATTCCCCAAGAAATCTACCGCGAAACCCCCCAGTCCGTTGCCCCTTACTACCTCATTACGAAATTGCCCATTGGCTACACCGAAGAGTTTGTGCTCTTAGTTCCCTTTACCCCCGTAAACCGTCCCAACCTCATTGGCTGGTTAGCAGCGCGCTCCGATGGCCAAAACTACGGCAAATTATTGCTTTACGTATTTCCCAAGCAGGAACTGGTGTTTGGACCTGAGCAAATGGAAGCGCGCATTAATCAGGATCCGCTCATTTCCCAGCAAATTTCCCTCTGGAATCGGCAAGGCTCGCGCTCAGTGCAGGGCAACCTCCTCATTATTCCCATCGAGCGATCCCTACTCTACGTGGAACCCATCTACCTTGAAGCCAGCCAAAATAGCTTGCCTACCCTTGCCCGGGTCATTGTTATGGATAACGAGCGCCTAGTGATGGCACCTACGCTGGAGGAAGGCTTGAAGCAGCTGTTTCCCGCCGCCAGCTAGCTCAGGAAATAGCGACGGAGGCCATAGATTATCCACTCTGGCACCTCAAGGTGTGGTAGCMCCCCCGCCTCAGGAATGCCATAAAACCCTTGCAGCCGACCGTGGGCGCTGGCGTAGAGCCGCTGCCCTAGGGAAAAGGGAGTTAGCTTCGCCTGCTCACCCCAAAAGATGACCGTGGGGGTTTGCAACTGCGGCAAGTATTGGCTCAAATCAAAGGAAAGATTACCCTTTAAGGTGCTTAAGGCCGCCCATTCTGCGCCATAGCGACAGGCAGACTCAAGGTAGGCGCTAACGGTTTCCTCCCGCAGGCGTTGGGGGTTGGCGAACAAAAACTGAGTCAGGAAACTGCGAACCGCAAGGGGATTTGCTGCCGCCGCTGTATAGATGAGCCGATCTAGGGCAGGCACACTCAGGATAGCGCGAGCCAACGCTTGACCTTGATCTTCACCAAAATCATTAAACCCACTGGGACACACCAAACACAGGCTGCTAAAAAGATGGGGCTGTTGCACCGCCAAGCGAACAACAATACCAGCAGTGAGGGAAGAGGCCACCACCCGCACCGGCGTGCCCACCATCCGTAATAATTCAGCAATCATCAGCCAGTAGTCGCTGGTGTAATACTCTCGCGCAGGGTGATCCGATGCCCCCCAGCCAATGAGATCAGGTGCAATCACACGATAGCGACTGGCAAAGGCAGGATACACCTGCGACCATTCATAATGGCTGGAGCCGCCCCCAAGGCTGTGCAAAAAGATCAGGGGAGAACGCTCAATAGTGTTGCCCCAGTAGCGATCGCTCGGAGTATAGTAAACGATTTTGCCGCTACTGATGGTGAGGGTTTGTGACACAAACGTGGGGGGGCAAAAAGCCGTACTCGGCATAGGAATCCTCAACACACTGGGAAACTACAAGGCTAGCCATACCCAGACCATGGTTTGCCCAGGCGGCATAAGAGGGAAGTTTGATAGACTATTTAACGTGAGGCACTTAAGAACGTTTAGTATCATCTATGGTTACCCCTGAACAACTAACGCAGCTTATCCAAGCAAGTCTTCCTGATGCCATTGTCCACGTCCAGGATTTAACCGGGGGTGGTGATCACTATGAAGCGGTTGTTGTCTCCGCTGCCTTTGAAGGTAAACGGCTGGTACAGCAGCATCAATTAGTGTATCGCGGCTTAAATGGGGTGATGGCCACCAATGAACTCCATGCCCTAGCCCTCAAAACCTACACGCCGGATCAGTGGTCAGCAAACCCCTTAAAATAAGGGTAATCTCCTTGCAACTGTTTTTTCGGTTTCTTTAGTTTAATCTTGTTCTACACCTACGCAACCAACGATGACTCCAGAACTACAGGCTAAAATCGATGCCCTTGTCAAGGGCAATAAAATTGTCGTGTTCATGAAGGGCAGTAAGCTTATGCCCCAGTGTGGCTTTTCCAATAATGCCGTGCAAATTTTGAATGCCTTGGGTGTTCCCTACACGACGGTAGATGTCCTCGAAGATTTTGAAATTCGCCAGGGGATTAAGGAGTATTCCAATTGGCCAACAATTCCTCAAGTGTACATTAATGGTGAGTTTATTGGTGGATCCGATATTCTCATTGAACTGTACCAAAGCGGTGAGCTACAACAGCTTGTCGAGGTGGCCCTTGCCTCTTAGGGAACTAAAAAAATCCCCCACGCTGGGGGGTGTCGATGCGTTCAACATGTAACAACCTGTCATCGCCTCCTCGAGGGAGACGATGTGCTCTTAGGCAAGGTTCACTTTGACAACGCGGTTTTTCTCTTCTTCCGCTTTCGGTAGCGTTAAGTGCAAGATGCCATCTTTGTATTCGGCTTTAACCTCGGTGTTTTGAACCCGTGCTGGCAAGGGAATAACCCGTTGGAACTTACCATAGCGAAATTCGCTGCGTTTAATACCGTTGCTTTCGCTGTGGGTTTCTGACTTGCGCTCGCCACTGATGGCTACAGCGTCAGCCGTGACTTGCACGTCAATATCTTTAGCCTCTAGTCCGGGGAGTTCAATTTTCAGCAATAATGCCTCCGGTGTATCCTCCAACTCTGCGGCTGGTAAAAAGTGACTGTCATCGCTGCGCGCGCTGAGGGGAATCAGTTCATCAAATAGACGATTCATTTGCCGTTGTAGGGTGTCAATTTCCCGAAATGGTTCCCAACGTACGAGTGCCATAGCTGTATCCTCCCAAATTAATTAATTTGATCTAGAGTCGCTGCACAGAGCCAACAGTTAAATTTGTTGGTATTGCCACCCTCTCAAGGCAGTCATCAGTGGCTCATCTCTCTGTGAGCTACTTTTAGTCTAGAAGATACAAGGCGCTTTGCAAGTAGGGTTTTACGCCTTTTATAGGTTCTTTTTACCGAACCACAGGCGCAAACTAGGGTGCGAGAACCGTGTTACTGCCTTGGGGGATGGGAATAGATTGCAAAATATCTTGCGCATTAGAGATCACCCCTGCACCGCGCAAAAAGCCGAGGTTTGCGCCCGGGCACAGATAGGCTAAGGGACGCTGAGCGCAAAAGTGTTGTAGGGTTCTGACGCTGCGCAGTTGCCGCGGCCAATGAAAGGTTGTCGCTGTTTTCAAGGGGAGGAGGGCACCATCGGGGCTGGGTAACAGGTGTCGTCCGCTAAAGAGGACGCCCCCTTGCTCCCGCCAATACACACAACTGCTGCCGGGAGAGTGGCCGGGGGTCCACAGCACCTCTAGGGTTGGGGTGAGGGCGCAGTAGCCCTGCACGGTTGTGACGGTTAAGTGGGGTAGTAAATAGGCTTCTTGGGCATGGATCACCACCTCACACCCAAAGGTACGTTGAAATTCACGGACGTGGGCGATCGCCCCACGATGGGTCAGAATCAACCGTTTTAGGGGGCCTTGCTGTGCCAACCATTCTGTGGTTCCTGCTGCCCAAAATGGCGTATCAATCAGGGTATTGCCATCCTTTTCTACAATGAGATAAGCAGTGCCCCCTAATGTCTCGCGGTTTGGCGCAAAGGCATAGACCATGGGTAAGACGGGACGGGGGAGTTTCTGTTGTTGAGCCACAGGGTACCGCAACGTATGACATGGATATCCCTCATTGTATTGGGTTTGATTTTGCTGTTGATCGTGCGCCAAGGTACCGCTCGGTTGAGTCAAACCCCTTGGTGGTTGCTCTGGCTGGTACTCATGCTCCCAGCATTTTTTATAGCGGGTTGGATGGCACTGTATGGCAATACCCCAGTTCCATCGGGGTGGCTCATTCTGGTTTTTGTGACCAGTTCGTTTCTGTATCTCATTCTTTTACGCCGGGGGCAGCAGGCCTTAGCCCCAGCGACACCCGCCCCTAGCTTGCCCACGGTTCCTGAGGAGCCAGCACGGCTGTTGAATCGAGATGAGGAAGCGCAGCTCCAGAGTTGTTTTCCGTGGGGCATTTATTATCTCCAGCACATTGAGTATCGCCCGCAGGCGGTGATTTGTCGTGGGCAAATGCGCGGCGAGGCCAGCCAAGTGTATCAAACGGTGGAGCGCAACATTGCCCAACGTTTTGGCGATCGCTTTTTAGTAATGTTTCAGATGGGCATCAGCAACAAACCCTTTTTTGCCCTAGTGCCCCGCGATCGCCTGCCACAGCCGCAGCAACTGTGGCGACCGGGGCTGAGTCTTGGCTTACTGGCCTTAACCTTTTTGACGACGACCCTAGCGGGTTTAGCGTTGGTAGCGCCAGACGTGAGCGCAGCGGAACTACGGCAGAATCCTGAGCTGCTCTGGCAGGGGTTGCCCTACAGTATTGGTCTGCTCTTGATTTTGGGGATTCATGAGCTGGGGCACTTCACCGCGGCGCTTTGCTATCGAGTCAAGGCCACGTTGCCCTACTTTATTCCCCTGCCGTTTGCCATGGGAACCCTTGGTGCCTTTATCCAGATGCGATCGCCCATCCCCCATCGGCGCGCCCTTTTTGATATTAGTGTGGCAGGGCCGGTGGCAGGCTTCTTGGTTACTCTGCCGCTACTGATTTGGGGGTTGCACCAGTCGGAAATTGTTCAGCTACCTGCCAATGCCAACGAACCATCCCTGAACCCACAGGTGTTTAACCCACGCATCTCGATTCTTTTTGCCCTGATTGCCAAGGCGGTGTTTGGCCGTGCCCTAACCAACGACAGTGTTTTGCAGTTGCATCCCCTAGCGATCGCCGGGGTGCTGGGGTTAGTGGTCACAGCTTTGAACCTCATGCCGGTGGGACAGTTAGATGGCGGCCACATGGTTCATGCAATGTATGGCCATCGGGCAGGAGCAATCATTGGCCAAGTTAGTCGATTGTTAGTACTGATTTTATCCTTTATTCAGCCGTGGCTCTTTGTGTGGGCACTGATTCTCTTTTTTCTGCCCGCCTTTGATGAACCAGCGTTGAATGATGTCAGTGAACTCGACAACTGGCGTGATGGGTTTGGCCTGATGGCACTGGTGCTGCTGCTCCTGATTATTTTTCCGGTACCTGCTCCCTTGGCCGCATTTCTTTGGGCGTGAAGAAGATGAGTTAGACGTAAGCCGGGTTCTGTTCAAAGGGGGTTATCTATCTGGGACACCTGTTACCAGGTGCCTCTAGCGGCTCTGGCTAGCCAAGAACTGGGGAAAAGACCAACCCTGGTTCTTTAGCGCTAGCACACCTTGCTTCCAGCCGGGGTTTACCGAGCCAACACCTCTCGATGTTGCTGGTGCGCTCTTACCGCACCGTTGCACCCTTACCTGTGAGGTTTCCCTCCATCGGCGGTATATTTCTGTGGCACTTTCCTCGCGGTCACCCGCACTGGGCGTTACCCAGCAAGCTTGGTCTTTCGGAAGCCCGGACTTTCCTCAGGAGTGGGTCACTCCCGCAACCACCGCGCTAACTCATTGATCCTATTGTACAAGGGGAGCGTGGGCGATCGCCTCTAGGCCAACGGCACTGAGAACCGCCTGCCACTCACTGCGCGCCATATCCTTGGTGGTCATTTGCCGTTGTAGATCCGCAAGAATGGCTAAGGTTTCGTACCAGAGACCCGCATCGACGGCAGCACTGAGGCGATCGCCGACATTATTGGCTGCCAGCTTTTTTGCTAAGTCAGTACTGGGCTGAATTCGCTCCACCACCCCACTCACTGACACCATCGCCGAGGGATCATCTGCATCCGCACCACACAGGAGCGTAAACGACCAGCGATAGTCTTGACCTGGGTTCAGCTCTACGGTGGGCTGTAGGGCTAAAATCCCTGGTTGCGCTGGTAACCTCACAACGGTTGTGCTAACGTCGCGGTTCTGGGGATCTGTGATCACCAATTCCCCTTGGCTAGCCGTACTGGTGGGCACAAACACAAAGAACGTCGGCTTGGCAACAGCGGTTTGCCCTAGGTTGGTATTGGGCAAGAGCGCCGTTAAGCGCTGGTTTCCCATCACACAGCTTCCGCGGGTCGCCCCGCCAAAGCGGCTACCGGGAGCACCACGATTAGGAAGGTTGGCCCGCAGCCGTGCAGCTAAGCTATTTGCCTGACTCACAACGATAGGGGCAGACTGAGCAAAGGCAACACCCCCCACGGTCGGCGGCAAGAGGGCTAGGGCAGCGGCGGGAACAAGTGTGACAACGTGACGCATGGGTTTGTTTCCTTGTTGAACCAATGACACGTTTTCACCATAAGGCTATTTTGGGAAGCGCTCTGTGAGGTGGCGCTGCTAAGGGCGGTGAGATTGCTAACTGATGGCTGGTGATCGGTATCACCCTAGGCTAGTGTTGCCTCTAGGGTGCGGAGGATCTTGAGGGCACTGTCAATGTGTTCCTTAACATTGAACATGGAGTCAAAAATATAGCGCACAATGCCGTCCTTATCGATGACGTAGGTGACCCGTCCGGGAAATAAGCCAAACAGGGTGGACGCACCGTAGGTCTGCCGCACCTTGTTGTCCGGATCACTGAGGACTAAAAAGGGGAGGTGATGATGGCTCTGAAAGCCGGTTTGTTTATCGAGGGGGTCGCCACTAATGCCAATGACTTCGGCACCCAGAGCTTGGAATTGGCTGTAGGCATCCCGGAATCCACAGGCTTGCACCGTGCAGCCGGGAGTTTCTGAAGCCGGATAAAAGTAGAGGACAACGTTTTTGTTTCCCCGAAAGTCTGAGAGCCTAACGGTTTGGCCATTGGCCGCCAGAAGCTCAAAGTCGGGGGCGCGATCGCCCACGTGGATAGCAGTTGCCATCTCTTAGTTGCCCCCCAGCCACTTTTGGGCGTTGAGGCGCTGAACCACCCCAAACACCAGTAGATCAAGGGTAACTTTGCGCTCATCTGCTAAAAATGGCTCAATGGTACTCGGCGCAATGCCGTAGTTACTACAGACAAAGGCCTTTGCTCCCTGAATATTGCCATCGAGGAAGTAGAGCCGAAATTGGTGCGCCTGATTACCCCATTCCCCAACAACCGTGGTATCCTCAAGCCGAAGTGTTAGATCTGTTACCTTGTCCGCTAGGGCTTGCGTCAAGGCTGGCAAGAAGGCCTCATTGATAAATTCTGGGAAGGGTTTATCTTCAACCGCTGGTGGCTTTTCTTTTTTTGCGGGTTTGGTGGGGGTCTCTTCGGCCATGACCATTGCTCGTGTAAACCTTAACCGATAATAGCATCCTGATTTTGTGCTAATCGAACCCTCAGCATTAGAATTACGCCCCTTAGCTATTAAGGATCTGGATAGCATTGTCCAACTGGATCAGTGTTGCTTGGGGGGCTTTTGGTCGCGCCAGAGCTACGAGCAGGAATTGAACCAGCCACAGCATACGGTGCTGGTTGTGGCTACGCTGGATCAGGTGTGGGGCTGTGGGGTGAGTTGGGGGATTGGCGATGAGCTACATATTGTGCTTCTGATGGTGCATCCTCAGTGTCGCCGCCAAGGATTTGGGGGGGTACTGCTGTGTCGCCTACTGCAATTGGCACATCAGCGGGGCGATCGCCAGTGGGCCACCCTTGAAGTCCGTGCCAGCAATCAATCCGCCCTGCGACTATATCAGCAGTTTGAGTTTGAAGTGGTGGGTCGCCGTCCCCGCTATTACGAGCACCCTGAAGAAGATGCCTTGATCCTGTGGCGCAACCACCTCAATACCCCCGCCGTCGGTGTCATCCTCGAGAGCCAACGACAGGCATGGCAAAACAGAGTCCGTAGCCATGGCTGGGTCTTAGTCGATCTCAGCTAGCCTTGGGGGCAATGGCCGTGACAGAATTTAGAGAATGATTTGCTCTGAAGCTCAGTGCTCTCTCACGATGCCTACTGCCGCCTACCTACCTCCTTGGTGTGTTCTTGATCCGCTCCTCGACCAGTGGCTACAGGAGGATCTGGGGCGGGGCGATCGCACCACTCAAGCCTTAGACCTAACCCGTCAGTGGGGCACTGCCCACATTCGCCTGAACAGGGCAGGAGTGATTGCCGGATTGCCACTGGTAGAGCGGGTATTTCAGCGCTTAAGCCCCAACATTACGTTTAGCTATGAACAACCGGAGGGAGCTGTGTGTGAGCAGCCCACTGTTGTTGCTCGCCTGAGTGCCCCCCTGCCTACAATTTTGTTAGGAGAGCGACTGGCGCTCAACTGCCTAATGCGCCTGAGTGGGGTGGCCACCCTCACCCATGCCTACGCGCAGCAGATTGCTGATTTGCCGACCAAGTTAGTCGATACCCGCAAAACCACCCCCGGCCTGCGGATCCTTGAAAAATATGCCGTGGCCGTGGGCGGTGGGGTCAACCATCGCTATGGCTTGGATGATGCAATCATGATTAAGGACAACCACATCGTTGCCGCAGGCGGTCTCACTGCCGCCGTGGAGCAGGTACGGCAGCGCTGCCCCTTTCCCCTTGCCATTGAGGTGGAAACGGAAACCCTTGAGCAAGTGCACGAGGCGATCGCCCTCAAGGTCGATGTGATCATGCTCGACAACATGCCGATTCCGCAAATGGCAGTAGCGGTGGCCCATATTCGCGCCGCTGCCCCATTTATTAAAATTGAAGCCTCTGGCAACATTACCCGTGATACCTTGCGCGAGGTTGCCTTGACCGGGGTGGACTACATTTCCACCAGTGCCACCATTACTCAAGCACCATGGCTGGATTTCAGTTTGACGCTTTCAGGCCATCAATGACTACGCTGTACCGTTGTTGGGAGGTAACCGTTTGTTGAAATCCATCGCTGACCCTTGGCGATCGCTGGCCTTACTGCGGCGCTGGGATGCCGTCGTTTGGCTGATTGCTGCCCTCATTGCTGTGCCGATTTTAGTGGTGCTCAGCCAAGTGTTTGTGAATACGGGCGATACGTGGCAGCACCTTGCGGAGACCGTGCTGGCAGACTATCTACTCAATTCTCTCTGGCTGATGCTCGGTGTGGGGGCAGGCGTGATCATCATCGGTGTGAGTACGGCGTGGCTGGTCACCAACTGCCAGTTTTGGGGGGCACGCTGGTGGCAATGGCTGCTGCTGACCCCCTTGGCAGCACCGGCTTACGTTCTGGCCTATACCTACACCCAGTTTTTCTCCTTTGAAGGAGTGTTTCAGTCATTTTTGCGCCAGATCACGGGCTGGGAGTACGGCGACTATTGGTTTCCAAATATTCGTTCCCTTGGTGGGGCGATCGCTATGCTGATTTTGGCGCTGTATCCCTATGTTTTTTTGCTGGCGCGGGTGGCGTTTCTCGAGCAGGCCACCTGTAGTTTAGAAGCCAGCCGTTCCCTAGGGTGCAACCCTTGGCGCAGCTTTTGGACTGTGGCACTACCCTTGGCGCGTCCGGCTATTGCAGCGGGCACCAGCTTGGCGCTGATGGAGACCCTCAATGATTTTGGCACCGTCCAGTACTTTGGGGTAGATACCTTTACCACGGGTATTTATCGGACATGGTTTGGCATGGGGGAACCCACTACGGCGGCTCAGTTGGCCTCTGTCTTAGTGGTCATTGTCTTTGCCCTACTGGTGCTGGAAAAGTGGTCACGGGGGAAAGCACGCTACTACAATCGCGGTGGCGATCGCCCCATTCCCTACAAATTACGGGGATGGCGAGCGGTAGGGGCATGGTTCGTTTGCGCACTGCCGGTCTTTTTTGGGCTGCTCTTACCGGCAGGACTACTGCTGTACTTGGCGATCGCCTACCAAAAGGTACACCTCAGCGATGAATTTTGGCGGCACGCTAGCCACAGCCTAGTACTTGCTACCCTTGCGGCATTGCTGGCAGTACTCTTGGCGCTGCTGTTGGCCTATAGCCACCGCTTAGTGCCAACGGTGATCGTGCGCTGGGGCATCCAAGTGGCCGCCATGGGGTATGCCATTCCGGGGACAGTGATTGCCGTGGGTATTCTCATCCCTCTGGGCTGGCTAGATAACCGCATTAATGACCTCACCAGTCACTTTTGGGGAACAGAGGTGGGTCTCATTCTGAGTGGCACGATCGCCGCACTAATTTACGCCTACCTTGTGCGGTTTTTGGCGGTCTCCCTCAGTAGCGTTGAGGCCAGTCTGGTTAAAATTCGCCCATCCCTTGACGAGGTTGCCCGTACCCTCGGGCGATCGCCCTTTAATATTCTGCGCACCGTGCACTTGCCCTTAATGGCGCCCGGCCTCTTTACGGCAGGCATGATGGTCTTTGTAGATGTCATGAAGGAATTACCCGCCACCTTAGTTATCCGCCCCTTTAACTTTGATACTCTAGCAATACAGGTTTACCGGTTTGCCTCCGATGACCGCCTGCCCGAAGCCGCCATGAGTGCCCTTGCCCTAGTGGTGGTGGGTCTAATTCCCGTGGTCTGGTTGGGGCGGCAAACCCGCTGGGTGGAGTGACCGCCTCGCAGCAGCCGCCTAGACAAATTCCTTAACAATTCGTTACATTATAAATAGCGAACACAGGGTGTGCTATGTACTTGAAATTTAGGGCCAGTCAATCCGTTAGCCTCAGCGTCGATACACCGACTGGTCAGTTGCAGCACTACCTGCGCCAGCCGCAGCGACTGGTGTATGCCCTAACGGATCCAACACGGGTGGAGTTCTTAGGGGGCGATCGCTTCCGCTTAAAAATGCGCCCCCTCAATTTTTTGATGGTCAGCTTGCAGCCAACGGTAGATTTGGCAGTTCAGGCCACCAGTGAGGGGTGTTTACACCTTCGCTCCTTAGGCTGCGACATTCGCGGTGTGGACTACATCAACCGCCGCTTTCACCTAGAACTTAAGGGTTACCTCCGTCCCCAAGCCACTGCCACCGGCACCGATTTAATTGGGGTGGCAGATCTTGAAGTGGGGGTGGATATTCCCTCGCCACTAGACTTTACCCCACGACCTATCCTTGAAGCCACAGGCAACAGCCTCTTAAAAAGTGTGTTATTGACCATTAAGCAGCGACTCATGCAACACTTGGTTGCTGACTATCAGCGATGGCTCACAGAAGTGGAAATCAACCACGCCGAAGATTGGCTGGTTTCGGTTCCTGCCAGTTCAGTGTAAACAATATTTATGCTCAGTTGATTATGTCAATACTATGTGAATATGTCAATACTATGTCAATCTTGGGTCAGTTCATCTGATTCCCTTGGATAGAGTCCTGTCGCCTGTGGGGAAGCGTGAACGACCGATGACCGTTGCGATTTCTTTTTGGTCGCTTCTTGTGGTGGCTGCAGCGATATAGTGAGAGCCAGACTGCACCCGACTCGTGCCATAGGAGTTGGTTCAGCTGCGGGGCATCCACCCCCTTGATGAACCTACTTTCATCCCGATGCCCACCTGACCCTTTGCGACGTGAGCTAATAGGTAGAGCGTGGGGCGTCCCGCTTGATAGCTAAAAAGCAAGGTTTTCCTGCGCTGCATTTGGACAGTAGCGATCGCCCGTGAGGGGCTGACTCAATAGTAACTTCCGCTCCCCCCAAACGGTGGTGTCCTCACCAATGACGACGAATCCGCAGCGGCGATAAAGCTGCCGCGCCGCGTTATTCTTTGCCAAAACGTGAAGGTACAACGAGGAGTAAGGGGATGCCGCCAAACTGGCAGTAACAGTGCTCAAGAGTTTGCGGCCAATGCCTTGGCGGCGGTAGTCAGGATGCACCGCCAAGTTAGAGAGGTAGGGCTGGGGATGACCATTGATCGGGCGTAGGTCAAGCTCAACACTCCCGACGCACAGCGGCTGGGGCGTGGTGGTAATGGCTAACCAGCAACGATAGTGAGGGCTAGCACTCCGCCAGCGATCGCGCAGGTCATGCTCTATACCCAGTTGGACAAAACTCCGCCAAAGCGCCTGCCAGCCATTCCCGGGGTGAAAACTAAAGGCAACCAGCAGAGCCACACTCGGTATATCTGCCGCAGCAGCAAGCCGAATTTCTATCATTCTTAGGGCTGAGGAAGGGCAGATTGCTCTGGTTGTAATTGGCTCAGCAGTGCCCGTAGGGGCGGCTTGGCCAGTAGGGCTTGGGTATCCGCAACAAGGCGATCGCCCCACAGATTCTCGCGCTGAAAATCAACAGTGCCGTAGCGACTATCGAGGCGCAGGGCTTCCTCCGCCAGCTTGAGCGCCTCTGCTTCATTCCCTAGTTTCAGCAGGGCTGTCGCTAACGCTAGTTTCGGCTCACTGGCCTTCGGGTCAATCTCCGCCGCCTGCTCCCAATTTTTAGCTGCCTGCCGGATATTCCCCTGCTCATAGAGCACCAAACCAATATTGGTGTAGGCAGGCCAAAACCGTTTATCGTTACGCAGCGAACGCCGATATTGAGCAATGGCACGATCCGTCTGTCCCAGCTTGAGGTAGGCATTCCCCAAATTAAACCACTCTTCAGTGGCATCGGGTTTTAGGGCTAGCCCTTGCTCAATCACCCGAATAGAGGCTGCATACTGCCCTTGCCGAAAATAGGCTGACCCCAGATTAAAATACACCCCCGGATTTTGATCATTGAGTTTAAGGGAGCGCTCAAGGGCAACCACTGCTTCTTGCGGCTCATCAACCGTGAGGTAAAGTCCTCCCAGTAACGCCCAAATTTCGTGGGCTTGGGGTGCCAACTGCACCGCGAGTTTGGCACGAATGAGCGCCTCTTGAAACTGCTGAAACTGTGCAAGCTGTAGGGCTTCTTGAGCCACAATGAAGCCATTTTGCTCCATTTCTTTGGGATTCAGCTCAAGGGTTCGCGGCAAAACTACCTGCGCGGTTGCCACACCGCTACTCATGACCAGAATACCCAGACCAAGGGCAAGACGAGCAACCACCCTAAGCAGGGCAGACGTTTTCGGGTTATTGAGCACAGCAGGTTCCTCTTTGGTTTGCCACAGGCTATCCACTTGTCAGTATTCTATACTGTTGCTTTGAAATCAGCGTATCCCGCAAACGTCAGTATCGTTTGCCCTCATCGGCAGTGGCTCAGAGATTGCGGCGGGAAAAAATCCATGTGGCGATCGCCAACAGCGCCACCGTATAGATAACGCCGTAGAAGGCACTAGCAACCAGATCCCCCAAGGGCGGGATCATGCCATAGACAGCGGTATTCTTAAAATCTAATCGTGACAAATCTGGGAAGATAAGATACAGAAACCGCATGAGTTGCCGCACTGCCTCACTCTCCATTTTTTGGCTGAGAATCACCAGATTTTGGCTAAAGTGTCCCATAAAGTAGAGGGCAATGGTCAGGAGTGTGGCAATCAGTGAACTGGTGAAGCTGCCAAAAAGTAATGCTGCCGCTGTCAGCAGTGAGAGTTGTAGGGCAATATAGAGCGAGGTCAAACTCAGTGCCCCTACAGGGTAGGCAAACTGATTAATACTCATAATGCCAAAGAGAATGAGGGTCATCAGTGCCACAAGGAMAAAGAGAACCGCCGAGAGTCCTAAATGCTTGCCAATAACAAACTCAGCACGACTAATGGGCTTGGCCAGCATGACGAGGATGGTGCGTTTTTCTAGTTCTTTGTTCAGCAGGCTGCCCCCCACAAAGGCCGCAATCATTAAACCAAACAGCGAAATCCCAGCCATTCCCACATCGAGGCTGATCTTATCTTGAGTACCTGCGGAAACCTGACCCAGAATGACGACCGCTAAGGCAAGCCCTAGGGCAAACACCGCAGTGACGTAAAGAATACGCTCACGGAAGATTTCGTTAAAAACGTTACGGGAGACTGTCCACAGACGACTCAGTGCCAACTCCATCATAGGTGCCTAGTCAACTTGGGAAACGTTTCCGGCCATGGGTGCCATACCAAGGCCGCCAAGACCTGTGCTCCCATTGTAGGCTACTGGGGGAGGCGGCGAAGGTAAGGTAGGTTTTTGAGGCGGCGATCGCTGGAGTACTCAAACCCAAAATCAGCATACTCAGCCGTATTGACCAAACGACGAAAGGCAGACAGCCCAATGCGACGCTTGCCATTGAGGGTACTCACCTTTGAGTAGGGGTTGTCTAGCTGACCGCCTAACAGCTCGAAGGCTTCTTCCGGGGTCAGCCATTCTTGGCGGGGGTCGCCGGTGGGAATTTGGGTTTCTAGACGTTGCAGCTTGTTAGCCAAACGCTCTACAAGACTTTGGCGGGGTTGTTGTCGTTGGCGACGGACGCGATCGCCTAATCCTTGCCAAAACAGGCGTACTTGCAAGATCAGGTATTGGAAAAACCGGCGTATTAAACGTCCGAGTTGCGCCAACAGTAACACCAGTCCTGTTTTGGTTTGTGCTGTTGAGGCGGAAGACATTCCTCGCTCCACAACCACGCAACTCCAGCCACAGACGCTACACACTTGGCGCCCAGTAGAAAGGGGCGGCCCTAAGCGAGCCGAACAACGGGGACAGGTTTCCAACATGGATAGCGTTCATGAAGTGATACAGATCAGCTTACCCAAACGGGAGAACCCCACGCTAAATGACTCAAAAAAACCACCCCGATCGCTAGGCAACCGAGGCAGAAAATGTAGCCCTAATCTAGACCGAACTGCACCTAGAGGCGTTTAGAGGCGTTCATGGAAGGTGCGGTTAATAACATCCAACTGTTGTTCACGGGTGAGTTTGATAAAGTTCACCGCGTAGCCCGAAACCCGAATGGTGAGTTGCGGGTACAGTTCAGGATGATCCATCGCATCGAGTAACATCTCGCGGTTGAGGACGTTGACATTGATGTGGAACCCTTGATCGTGGATGTAACCATCCAACATATTGGCAAGGTTGGCAATTTGATCCTCGCGAGTTTTGCCAAGGGCGCTGGGCACAATCGAAAACGTATTCGAGATGCCATCTTGGGCATGGATGTACGGCAGTTTGGCCACCGATGCTAACGAGGCGATCGCCCCTTTGGTATCGCGACCGTGCATAGGGTTGGCTCCCGGCGCAAAGGGTTCACCGGCTTTGCGGCCATCGGGGGTGCTGCCGGTTTTCTTGCCATAGACAACGTTGGAGGTAATGGTTAGCACCGATTGCGTCGGCACAGCATCACGGTAGGTCTTATGCTTGCGGATCTCATTCATGAAGGTTTCCACCAGCCATACGGCCAAGCTATCGACGCGGTCATCGTTGTTCCCGTACTTAGGAAAGTCACCCTTGATCGCATAATCCACCGCCAATCCTTCGGCATTGCGGATGATCGTCACCTCAGCGTATTTAATGGCCGAGAGGGCATCCGCCACCACCGATAGCCCCGCCACACCACAGGCCATGGTACGAAATACATCGCGATCGTGGAGCGCCATCTCGAGCCGTTCGTAGCAGTACTTATCGTGCATGTAGTGGATGACGTTGAGGGTGTTGACATACACTTTGGCCAACCACGCCATCATTTGTTCCAAGCGCGGCAGCACATCGTCCCACCGGAGGGTGTCACCGGTAATCGGGGCAAACATGGGAGCCACCTGCATCCCTGATTGTTCATCACGGCCACCGTTGATGGCGTAGAGTAGGGCTTTTGCTAGGTTGACCCGCGCGCCAAAGAACTGCATTTGTTTGCCCACCCGCATTGCTGAGACACAGCAGGCAATGGCATAGTCATCTCCCCAGTAGGGACGCATCAGGTCGTCGTTTTCATACTGGATGGAACTGGTATCGATGGACACCTGAGCACAGAACTGTTTGAATGCCTGCGGCAAGTGCTCTGACCACAACACCGTTAAGTTTGGCTCAGGCGCTGGCCCCAGAGTATAGAGCGTATTGAGGATCCGAAAACTAGTCTTGGTGACCAGCGGACGGCCATCTAAGCCAATCCCACCGATAGATTCTGTAACCCATGTTGGATCGCCGGAGAATAGCTCGTTGTATTCGGGAGTTCGCAGAAACCGCACCATCCGCAGTTTCATCACAAAGTGATCGAGCCACTCCTGAATGTCCGCTTCGCTGGCGGTACCGAGGCGCAAATCCCGCTCGAAATAAATATCTAAAAACGTGGAGACCCGTCCCAAGGACATGGCAGCGCCGTTTTGCTCTTTGACCGCAGCCAAGTACCCAAAGTAGAGCCATTGAACGGCTTCTTTGCCGGTGCTGGCAGGCTTGGCAATATCAATACCATAGCTGGCGGCCATCTCTTTGAGTTCTTTGAGAGCCTTAATCTGCTCTGAGAGTTCTTCGCGTAGGCGAATGGTCGCTTCGTCAATTGTGTCCAGTTCTAGGGAGGCTTGCTGCGCCTGTTTGTCGGCAATTAGGCGATCCACCCCGTAGAGTGCCACCCGACGATAGTCACCAATAATGCGTCCCCGACCGTAGGCATCTGGCAGGCCTGTAATAATGCCGGACTTACGACAGCGGCGCATTTCTGGAGTGTAGGCATCAAAAACGCCGTCGTTATGGGTTTTGCGGTACTTGGTGAAGATCTCTTTGGTACGAGGATCTAGCTCGTAGCCATAGGCGTTGAGAGAGGTTTCGACAACACGAATACCGCCAAAGGGCATGATGGCGCGTTTGAGGGGTTTATCGGTTTGCAGACCCACAATCTGTTCTAGATCGCGGTCAATGTAGCCGGGGGCATGGGCGGTAATACTGGAAGGAACGCTGGTATCGACATCGAGCACACCTTTTTCCCGCTCTAGAGCCATCAGGTCACGCACTTTTGCCCATAACTGTTGGGTGCGATCGCTGGCCTGGGCTAAAAATGCCGCATCTCCTAGGTAGGGCGTATAGTTGCGCTGAATAAAATCGCGTACATCCACCCGCGTGACCCAATCGCCACCCGTAAAGCCATGCCATGCAACCTCAGGGAGGTCAGTGTAGCGTGTACAGTTCATAATTTACAATCCTCAGTAGTGCAACAAATCAGCGTCATTTGCGATCGCTATTTTTAATGGTTTTTAATGCTTTTTAATGCAAAAGGCACTCTTGAATGATGCCAATCAAACTGAGATTTGAGATGGGAGGAAATTGTGCTCCCAAGACGTATTCAAGAAACGGATGATTAGACGGTTTAGACAACTGAAATGGAGTTTAGTACGGTACTCCCACACCACTACTACTAGTATAACTCCAGTCTTTGGTCATCGGTTTTTGTATCCTGAACTACCAAGAGTTAACGCTATCTCTTGAGAAGATCGGTGTTGCTCAATGTGACTATGAATTCCCTCATCCCCAACCGTTCTCCCTAGGGAGAAGGGAGCTAGGATTCTTGTTCCCTCTCTTTTGCGAGAGGGCTAGGGTGAGGGCGGCAAAAGACTCAAACCCGAAAGTCATACGTCTATTCAGCAACGCCAAAAAATTAGCGCGAACAGCAGCGACCAATCACCGTTTGTTCGCGAGCTTGGGTGGTATGAAGTTGCCCCTAGCACTGATTCATTTGAGAAGCTCACGCAGATATGCTATGTCATCCTCCCCGGAACTGGGTGAGGCATCTTGTATATCAGTGATCGCAGGAGGGGTGGACGTTCTTGGACTGGTATCAGTGACTGCTTGTGGTAGCGTACCTGCTGGCGAGGTATCTGGTAATAAGCCAAGTTGTTTTTTCATTTCTAGCAGCTCAAATTGCACCTCATCGCTACCCGCACTGCTTTCAAGGGCTTGAAATTTGCTTTCCAGCGTATCCCCACTCAACTCGGCAATGGCTTGGGAGCGAGCTTCCATCTGCAGAACTTTATCTTCCATGCGATCAAATACAGCCATGGCATTGGAGGTGCTTACCTTACTGACCGCCTGATGGATTTGCTCTGAGGCTTTGGCGGCCCGGGCCCGCGCTTTGAGCATTTCTTTTTTGGTTTTGGCCTCCGCCAGTTTGCTCTCTAGAGCCGTCAAATTATCCTTAAGCGTTTTGACCTGTGCCCCCATTTGATCCACTTGGGTTTTTAAGGCAGCGGCGGTATCTGTAGCGGTCTTTTTGCGGCTGAGGGCTTCCATGGCAAGGGCTTCATCCCCTTTGCTGAGGGCAAGTCGTGCCCGATCTTCCCATTGCCGAGCCTGTTGCAGGTTTTGGGTATATTGTTGTTCAAGGCGTTTTTGCGCGGCGATCGCCTGAGCTACGGCTTGGCGCAGTTTAACCAAATCTTCATTCATGTCAATGATGGTTTGCTCCAGAATTTTTTCTGGATCCTCAGCAGCACTGACAAGGGCATTGAGGTTAGAGCGCACGGCCATGCCGACCCGTTCGAGTAAACCCATGCTTCGCCTCACTAATAACTCTTGACTCTACTGTAGCGCACCAACTCCAAATTACCAAAAAAACGCCGTAAAGCCCCTGCCTTCAGGCATGGGGATATAAGGCGCATGTTGTGTTATCGAAAATTTTGGGTCTAAAAACTCGTCTTTTAGAGTGGTTTTAGTTTAAACCAAAACCAGAGGTAAGGGTAATCAACCTCTCTAAAAACCCAATAGCCTAACGGCTAGAAAACAACCTAAGTTTTTTTTGGTTGGTTTAACAGTACCTTTGGGCAAAAGGGAACTGCCCCGCAAGGGGGAACGCTTGGGGAGATAAGCACCGCTGTTGTAGCAGGGCAACCTGATGCGATAAGTGCTGTCGCAGAACCAAGAACAAGAATCCCCTGCCTTTAGGCATGGGGCGTATGTCAAATGCCCATAATGCAATAGCCCGAATCCACGTAAAGAATCTGTCCGGTAATGCCGCTCGCTAAGTCACTGGCCAAAAAGGCAGCGGCATTGCCCACTTCGGTTTGGGTGACCGTGCGACGCAGAGGGGCTGTTGCCTCAACATGGTGAATCATGTCAAGGATGCCACCGACGGCGGAAGAGGCAAGGGTGCGAATAGGCCCTGCCGAAATACCGTTTACCCGTACCCCCTGAGCGCCCAATTCCGCAGCAAGGTAACGCACATTCATTTCCAAGGCGGCCTTGGCAATACCCATGACATTATAGTTAGGCACAACCCGTACCCCTCCCAAGTAGGTGAGGGTAACAATCGCCCCACCGCTTGTCATTAGGGGCTTAGCAGCGCGACTGAGGGCAATGAGGGAATAGGCACTAATATCAAGGGCAAGGTTAAACCCCTCCACAGACACCGCAGAAAAATCCCCACTCAGATCCTCTTTTTGGGCAAAGGCGAGGCAGTGAATCAAAATATCCAGCCCTCCCCATGCGGCTGCAAGTGATTCAAACGCATCTGTGATCTGCTGGGGCTGCTGCACATCGAGGGGCAATACAAGCTTTGGACTCAGGGGGGCAGTCAGTTCTTCAACCTTTTGTTTAAGCTTGCCGCGCTCATCAGGCAGGTACGTTACAGCTAGTTCAGCACCAGCGGCATGGAGTTGCTGGGCAATGCCCCACGCAATGGAGCGATTATTCGCAATCCCCGTGACAAGAGCGCGTTTTCCCGACAGGTCTAGGAGCATGGTGTACGGCCTTCATTGATGATCCAAGACTTGATCGTAGCAGAGGGAGGGATGCCCACCCTAGTATTCTCCGCAAGCGTAAATGGGGCTAATTTGCTGCTGCGTCGGCATGGGTAGCCTTCGTTTTGGCTTCTAGATGCTCCAAGCGACTTTTGAGGGTTTGGTTTTCCTTTTGCAGGTCGCTGAGGGTCGTTTCGAGGGTTTTTAAGCGCTCATCTGTACCAAGGGCGTTTTTCAGCTTGGCAATGCTCTCATCCACCAGTCGCTTGACGCGGCCATCGCTGGTGCGATCGCCCACAGCCTGCAAAATCGCCAATACGCGGGGATGATCAATTTGACTGAGGGCTTGGACAACCGCCACTTGGGTCAAGAAAAAGGTTTCATGGCTCAACTGCTCTAAACGCTCGAGGATCTGGCGCAGCTGGGGATGATGGCGATCGCCCATGGCACCCAGCGTGCGAATAGCGGCAAGGCGCAGTGGTTGAGGTACCGTGGCTGCTGTATAGCTGAGTACCAGTTCCACGGCCTCTGGTAACTCTTTGAGGTACCCTACACCGGCGATCGCCCCACAGCGCACCACTTCATTCCACCCTTGGCGAGTGTCTAGGGCACTGCGCAACCGCTTGAGAACTTTTTCGGGGCTGGGTTTGGGTTGGGGCTTAGCCGCAGCAATCATCCCGATGCCTTTGAGGGCAGCGGCTTCCACACGGTAGCTCGGATCACCGTGCTTGGCAATGGCTTTGAGATGGTTGTAGGCGGCCGCACTCTTAAAACTGGCGATCGCCTCAACGGCAGCGTTGCGCACCTGAGGTTGGGGGTCTTCAAGGGCACAGCAGAGCGCCTCTAAGCTTTGATCGAGGCGGATGGTTCCCAAGACGCTGGCAATTTCCTGCCGGACTCCCCAGAACGGCTCTTCCTTTAGTGCTGTTGCCAAGGCGTTGACCACCTCCAGATTGCCTTTTTTGCCCAGAGCGATCGCGGCGTGAATCCGCCCTAGTACGTCTGGATCGTGGCGCAACTGAGCCATTAATTCTGGGAGGGGGTACTCTAGGGTCACGGTTTTGAGGGTGTGGTTGCCGGCATCAAAACTCACAAAGCTGGGCTGCTGCGGCAGGGGTAGGTAAAAGGTGTGCTCAGGTTCATAGACCCGCAGGGTGAGCGTTTGCAGCGATACGTTGCCCCCCGCCTCAACGGTGCCGATCGCCACCGGAATGCGCAGATCAAAGAGATTTCGCTCTAGGGGACTCACTCCCTCCGTGACCTGTTGCTGCTTGATGGTTAAGACCGCTAAGCGATCGGCACTCTCCCAGCGATAGCTCACATGGAAGTCGGGATGACCACCGCGAAACACGTACTGGTCAAATAGGGGGAGCAGGTTCCGTCCAGTGGCGGTTTCAATGGCACGCAGCAGATCCACCGTTTCCACGGTTTGGTGGGCATAGGTTTTCACAAAGGTCTGGATAGCTTTCCAGAACAGGTCATCCCCTAGCGCTTGGCGGATCATGTGATAGACACACGCGCCTTTTTCGTAGAGGTGGCGATCGTACAGTTCAATGGCTTCGCGGTAGATATGGGTAACAATGGGACGGCGGTAGCGATCGCTATCTTCACTGAGGTAGTTGCGCAACTCTCCGAGGCGATAGTAGGCGGCAAAATCAGCCCCGTATTCCTCCTCAAACCAGAGCACCTCGGCATAGGAGGCCATCCCCTCCTTTAGCCAAGCGTGAGACCAGTGCTTAATCACCACTAAATCGCCAAACCACTGATGCGCTAACTCGTGCGCTACCAAACTTTCAGTGCGGAAATCGTCTTGCGCCGCGCGCTCGTCCAACAAACAGCGATCGGTGAGCAGGGTGGTGGAGGTATTTTCCATCCCTCCAAAGATAAAATCCGCCACACAGACTTGGGCATACTTGGGATAGGGATAGGGATAGTCATAGATGCGACTAAAAAAGTCAATCATCTGGGGGGTTTTGCCTAGGCTGCGGCGGGCATCATCAGCGCGCTCTTTGGCCACATAATAGGTGACGGGTTTACCCTGCCACTGATCGTCGAAAACAGCAAAGTCCCCGACGGCCAAGGTCATCAGGTAGGTGGGGTGAACTTGGGGTTGGTACCAGTGGAAAACCTGCCAATCGCCCTCTGGGTAGCTGGCGCGTAGTTCCCCATTGGAAATGGCCTGTAGGGCGTGGGGCACCCGCACCCGCACTTCGGAGGTGGCCAACTGGCCGGGGTAGTCAAAACAGGGAAACCAATAGCGGGAGTCTTCGTCTTCCCCTTGCGTCCATGCTTGCAGCGGGGTCGTGTCCACAAAATAAAGGCCACGCTGGGGGCGATCGAGATGGTACTCAATCGTCAGCAGTAGGCTTTGATCGGGGCTGAGGGGAAAATTCGGCTCTAGGGCAAGGTCGAGGTGTTCGCCATCGTAGGTGAAGGGGTGGATCTGGTGCTGGAGGGTCACCCCCTGAATACGTTGGCCAACAGCATTGAGGCGCAGGTGCCGGACGTGGGGGTGCAGGGGGCGCAGGTGTAGGTGGCAGTGTCCCCAACACTGATGCTGTGCCAGATCAAGGGTCAAATCCAGAAAAATATGCTCAACCCGAACGGGGCGATCGGGGCTGTAGTGGGGACGAGCACCGCTGAGGACAAAGGTATTGGATGAGACAGCCATGGAGCGAAGGTAGCCAACCAGCAAACAGTTCTCAGTGTATCCCATCCACAGGATCGAGCCATAACTGCACTGGAGCCAACCCTTGCCTCACCCGCCCTGAGCCGCAAGATGAACGGTGCCCAGCAGCCCCACCTCTGGGTTGGTAATGACGGCAACAAATAACTGCTCCATCAATGGCCGGAATCGCCCCTTATCTAGAAAATGAGTTAAGAACGTGCCATCGGTCATCTTCGGTAAAATTTTTGCCGCAATCCCGCCAGCAATAAAAATCCCCCCCAAGGGGAGGCTTTTCAGGGCAAGATTTCCCCGCCTCAGCGCCGTAGGCCGCCACAAACATCGTCAAGGCTTGAGCACACAGGGGATCCCCCGCCATGCCAAACTGACTAATAACCGCCGCCCGATCCATGGTGGCCATCGCTGTTTGTACCGCTGCGGTTTCTGGGGCAAATTCAATACTTTTGAGGTAGTCGTAGATATTCACTAACCCCGGACCTGAGACCACCCGCTCGACCGAGACCCGCTCGTAGTGTTGCCACAGGTAGCGCAATAGGCCAATTTCTAGTTCATTCCGGGGAGGAAAGTCGGTGTGCCCCCCCTCAATCGGTAACACCTGATAGCGATCGCCCTGCCAGAGCATGAGGGCTTCTCCTAAACCGGTGCCTGCCCCCAATAAGGCAATGGGAGCCTGCGATCGCCGCGGTCGCTCCTGCAATACCACAATGTCGCTCGGGGGCAACACCAACGAGCCATAGGCCACGGCGGCAAAATCATTCAGGAGAGTGACACAGGGAATATTGAGAGCGTCCTGTAACTCGTGGGCGCTTACCCGCCAGCCTAAATTTGTAACTTGCGCGGTTTGATCAATGACTGGCCCAGGGATGCCGAGGCACGCCCGCTGTGGCACCACGGAGCCTTGGCTGAGAAAGTCCTGTAACAACTGGGTTAAATTGGCAAAGTCGCGGCTAGCATACGTCGCGCTGCGCAGTAAGTGCCAATCACTACCAACGACTTCCCACAACTGCACAAGGGTCTTTGTGCCACCAACATCAGCGCCGAGGATAATGCTCATGTTGCGTCTCCATCGTTAGGGTTGGGAATGGGCGAGCACCCGCTGCATAACAAGGGCGTAGGCCTCTTCAATCGCACCTAGATCTTGGCGGAAGCGATCCTTATCTAGAATCCGTTTTTGCGGATCCGCCTCCTCTTGATTCCACAGGCGACAACTGTCGGGGCTAATTTCATCAGCAAGAAGAATCGTGCCATCGCGGCGGCCAAACTCCAGCTTAAAGTCCACCAAGGTAATGCCACAGTCTTGGAAAAAGCCCTGCAGATGGTGATTGACCCCTAAGGCCATCTCAATGAGGGTGTCTTCCTCAGCAGGGGTGACAAGGTTAAGGAGCCGCAGGCGATCGCGCGTCAGCAGCGGATCGCCAAGGGCATCGTCCTTGAGGTAAAACTCCACTAGGGGTGGGGTTAGCTCTAGGCCAAGGGGTAGCCCCGTCTGACGGCACAGGCTGCCGGCGGCACGATTGCGCACAACCACTTCTATGGGAATAATTTCAACGCGGCGCACCTGCATCTGTTGTGGTGCCACTTGGGCAATGAAGTGGTTGGGGATACCCTGAGCCGCCAAATACTGGAACAGATGACTGGCGATCGCGCAGTTCATCACGCCTTTATTTTGAATGGAACCCCGCTTTTGGGCATTAAAGGCGGTGGCATCATCCTTAAATTCCGCCAAGAGAATGTCAGGATCAGGTGTTGCATAGATTTTCTTGGCTTTCCCTTCGTAGAGCAGGGGATGATCACTCATGGCAAAGTCCTCAATGGCAATACCCCCGGTCACGGTACCATGCAACTGCCTCGGCCAATGCCTGATCAATCGGTGTTTGGGGCAGTCCCAATTCCTGTACCGCTTTAGTGGCATCGTAGAACATCGTTTGCTGAGCCATCCGCACGCCATCCACCGGAATGCGAGGGGGGGTGCCAAGCGCGCCCAAGACCACTTCATCGATCCAGGCGATCGCCAAGGGCAGCCACACTGGAATTGCACCACGGGGTGGGGGTAGCCCCGTCAGCGCTGCTAAGCGGTTGAGAATTTCGCCAAGGGTCAGATTCTGATGCCCCAGAATGTAGCGATCGCCCGTTCTGCCTTTTTCCAGCGCCAAGACATGACCGATCGCCACATCCCGCACATGAATCAGGTTCAAACCTGTTTCCACGTAAAAGGGCATCTGCCGTCGCAAAAAGCGCAGAATCATGTCTCCGGTGGGCGTGGGCTTGGCATCCCAGGCTCCAATGGGGGTGCTTGGGTTGACAATTACAATATCTTGGCCTGTCGCCACTGCCTTGTGGGCGGCCTGCTCTGCCCAATACTTCGAGCGTTTGTACTCACTAATTAACTTGTCTGGGGGGCTTTGGTAGCGCTCGGTCGCCGGTTTACCACTGGGATCCACGCCAATGGCAGCCACAGAACTGGTATAAACGGTGCGCTCGACCCCTGCCTGTTGGGCAGCCGCCAGTACGCGCTGGGTTCCCACCACATTCACTTGGTAGAGGCGATCGCGCTCCCGCCGCCAGAGGCTGTAGTGAGCCGCCACATGGAAGAGTGCTTGACAGCCCTGCATCAGGGGTACCAAATCGCTGTGAACGAGATCCCCTTGCACCACTTCCACCCCTAACGTTCTTAAGTGGGGGGCACGATCAGGCTGCCGCACTAAGGCTCGCACCCGATAGCCCTTTTCCATGAGGACTGTGGCAACGTGGGTTCCCACAAAGCCACTCGCACCAGTGACAAACACCTGCATAGGCAAAGCTAACGATCCTGCTCTGCGGCTTCTAATTCGTGGCGGGTATCCTTCGTTAGATCCACACCGCGAAAGGCATCTGTATCCGGCAAGGCAATCTGGGTATAGGGGGTTTCATCAAAGGCAATCGTTATGTTCCCAGTCAGACAATCCAGTAGGTGCCCTCCACAGGAGCGATCGTGGCTGAGGAAATGAAAATGAAAGCCGGGGATATTCACCATTTGCATGTACAGCGGCACCCAAAAGCCAACGAGGGTACCTTGAATCTGTTCAAACCGACAAATTTGCGCCTGTGCTGCCGCATCAATCAGCCGAGTTGCCCCCGTTTGGCGGCTGACGGTGCGGGTTTTAATCAGAGGAAAAGTGCTCTCAATGCGAATGGCATAAAACAGGTTATCGGAGGGCAGCAGGGATTTGAGGTGAGCTTGTAAACCGTCGTAGTTCAGGGCGTCATGGCAAACATAGAGCACGTCTTGGTTCCAGACAGTCACGGTGGCAAAGGGAGTTTTTACTGTTTCTGGCACCATGGCAACTGTGCCATCACTGCGCAACTGATAGACTTCTCCCTCCAGCACCACCATTTCCCCATCGAGGTCATCGAAGGTGCCTAGGCCAAAATCTCCCCGCTGCTTGAGCTCGCCAATGGTTAGATCCCCGCGATACACCCCTTCTACCAACGCGCTAATCGTCGAGGTCTGAAAGAGGGTTTCCTCCCCCACGTTGAGGTACTGGCTGAGTGCCTGCTCTAAAATTTGACTCAGGCTTTGACCACTGACGCGGCGGTGTTGCTCTAGGGCATCCTTCAGATGGGGAGCGATCGCACACAGAAGGACGTGGGTTTCTGCCATGGTTAGAGCACTCCAAAACCCTTACGTTTTTTCTGCTTTTTAGGCTTTTTCGCTGCTTGAGCGCGCCCGCCCCGTCCAGCCAGAGGATTCATGCCCGGCATCATGGGCATCCCCGGCATCCCAAACTGGCCTTGCCCCATCTGCTGCATGAGGGAGCGCATCCGCTGGAAGTCACTCACCAGTTTGCTGACATCCGCCACCTGATAACCGGATCCCTTGGCCACCCGTTGACGGCGACTGGGGGATCCCGCGAGTAGCTCTGGATTGCGGCGCTCTTCGCGGGTCATGGAGTTAATCATGGCTTCTGCCCGCTTCAGTTGCACCTCTCCCTGCTGTAGCTGCTCACTCGAGACTTTGTTCATTCCCGGAATCAGTTTCATGATCCCCGCCAAGGATCCCATATTCTTGAGGAGCCGCATTTGCTTGAGAAAGTCATCAAAGTCAAACTGAGCTTCGAGGATTTTGCGGGACATTTTTTCGGCATCCGCCAAGTCCACTTCCTCTTGGGCTTTTTCCACCAAGGTGAGCACATCCCCCATCCCCAGAATTCGCGAGGCGAGGCGATCGGGATAAAAGGGCTGGAGGGCTTCGACTTTTTCGCCCACGCCAATAAATTTGATGGGTTGGCCGGACMCCTGCCGCACCGATAGGGCTGCACCACCGCGAGTATCACCATCCAGCTTGGTGAGAATAGCACCGGTAATTCCCACCTGTTCATGGAAGGCACGGGTGAGGTTCGCTGCCTCCTGACCGGTCATGGCATCCACGACTAGGAGGGTTTCGTGGGGCTGTACAGCGTCTTTAATGGCGGCTAGCTCCGCCATCATTTCGGTATCAATTTGCAGCCGACCTGCGGTATCAATAATAACGGTATCTACCCCCAAGGCCTTGGCGTGGGCAACCCCGCGCTGGGCTATTTCCACGGGATTAGCCTCGGTGCCTAGCTCAAAAACCGGTACATCAATTTGCTTTCCGAGGGTCACTAACTGGTCAATGGCAGCAGGACGATAGACATCGGTGGCCACCAGCAGGGCGCGGCGATTCTCTTTGCGCAAATGGAGGGCAAGCTTTGCGGCGGCGGTGGTTTTGCCAGTGCCCTGTAAGCCAGCCATCAAGATAATAGTAGGACTGGGGTCGGCCTGGGCAAGGGGACTGTAGGACTCCCCCATAACCTCTACGAGGGCATCGTAAACAATTTTGATAAACTGCTGATCCGGACGTACCCCAGCAATGACCTCTGCCCCGATCGCCCGCTGCCGGACGGTCTCGATAAAGTCTTTGGCCACTTGCAGGTTGACATCTGCCTCTAGCAGAGCGCGCCGAACTTCTCGCAACGCCTCTTGAATATTGGTTTCGGTGATTTTGTCTTGGCCGCGGAGGGTCTTCCACGCAGATTCAAGGCGTTCGGCAAGCGCGTCAAACATGAGATCGCAGATTGAAACAGAACAGTGAAGTTAACACGTGCAACGCGTCAACCTAGATGAGTTTGACGGTGCGCAGGGCATAGAATAAGCCTACGGCCAACGCAATAGCACCAGCAATAACAACGCCATACACGATAACACCCATAGTGGTTTCTCCTCTGTGGTTTTAGGGTTTGTGTTGGGGGAACCTAGGCAGTGCCGACAAAACTGATGTCGCTAAACCGTTTTTGGGCTTCGGCAACTGGACGGTTTTTACCTTCCTCCTGCCAGTAGTTAATGATCTCCGTGGCACGATTTAACAGCTCAATGCGCTCAGTTTCCGAAATCCACGATTTACTTTCCAGTTCAGCCTTCAGGAGTTCCCAAGCATCGGTGCGCGGCCAGAAAAAATAGGAGGTGAGGGGGCTAGTGCCTTTTCCCACCACCTGATCGACAGCGATCGCCACATCTTTTTCCAACCAAAGCACTCTAAGGGTGAAGCGGGACAAGTGGAACCTCCCAAGCGAGTTTTGAATATAGAGCGTCTTCTATAATAGCGAATTAGTTCAACGTCTCACAAGTTGTCTTGAAGCGTGTCGGGAGCCTTCGCGTGTCTAGCCCACGGGCCTGTACCTTCTTTGATATTGATGGGGTGATCCGTGATGTCAGCCGTTCCTATCGCCGTGCCCTTGCGGATACGGTGGAACATTTTACCCACGGTGCCTACCGCCCGACTCAAAAAGAGATTGACGATCTCAAGGCCGAAGGCTGCTGGAATAATGATTGGGATGGCGCTCAGGAACTGATTTACCGTTATTTTGAGCAACACGGACATCAGCGTCACCAAGTTGCCCTCGACTACGATACCCTCGTAACATTTTTTGAAGACCGCTATACGGGGCAAAACTGGTCTGGCTATATCCAAGATGAACCGCTGTTGGTGGATTTAGACTATTTCCAAGCGTTCAGTACGGCGGCGATCGCCTGGGGGTTCGTCAGTGGTGCCACCCGCGACTCAGCAGAGTATGTCCTCAAGCAGCGCTTGCAATTGCATCATCCCCTCCTGATTGCTATGGAGGATGCCCCGGGCAAACCCAACCCGCAAGGGCTGATCTGCGCCTATCGTCAAGCTATCCCTGACGGAGATGTTCCTGTCTTTTATGTGGGCGACACCGTGGCGGATATGCAAACCGTGGTTAATGCTCGCCACGCCGTGCCTACCCGTTGGTATGGCTTGGGGGTGATTCCGCCCCACGTCCAGCCAGCAGATCGGCCGCACTATGGCGATCGCCTCCGGGCCGCAGGGGCTACAGCGGTCTTTGAGTCAACCCGTGATATTACCCCCGCAGTCTTGGATGCTGTCTTAGGGGAATAGGCTGGCCACGACTAAAGCTACGGGCGATCGCATCACAGCGTTCATTCCCCACGTTACCACTGTGACCGCGGACGTGGTGCCATGTCACCGCAGGATCGTTGAGGGCATCTAAGGCCTGCCACAGGTCTTGATTTAAGACAGGCTTGTTGGCTGCGGTTTTCCACCCCCGTCGCTTCCAATTATGAATCCATTGAGTAATGCCCTTGAGCACGTACTCGCTGTCGGTGTAAAGGGCGATCTCCCCCCTAGGGCTGATCTGCCGCCACAGCTTCAGGGCTTCAATGGCCGCTTGTAGTTCCATCCGATTATTGGTGGTTTGCGGATCCCCACCGCCCACTTCGTGAACTGCATCATCCTCAAAATACATCACCACTGCCCAGCCGCCCGGCCCTGGATTGCCCTCACAAGCGCCATCGGTATAAATAGCTGTCAATGCTCCACCTCCTATCATTAGAACAACTAGATCAGCCGCTCCTCCACAGACCACCGCGTTGCCCATACCCCCGGCTCCAGACTGAGGCGATTCATGAGTACTTCCACCGCCATATCGCGACGTTCATGGCAAACGAGTTCTAGTCGAATGATCACTTGCTGTGGTTTATCTGCTGGATGCTGGCTCCACAGCGATCGCACTTGGAGGTCGCCACTAATACTGGTTAACAAAATCGTGCGAATGAGACTTTCCTCCTCCAGTCGAGCTATGATTTCGCACTGGTGACACTCCCCGCCGTGGAACGGCGAGGCTTCTCTGAGTTAGGCTAGAGCAAAACCAATCTGCCCTAACTTGACCTTAGAAGGGGCTGCCACAGCCCCTCTACACACTCCACTCAAATCGATATTGAGCTTTGTGCTTACCTTTCTCATGATGTTGCAGGCTCCATTACAGTCTGCATTGATGAGCCATCCTTGAGCAGTTCGGTACAGACCTCTAAGAATTCGTTTTCCTGATGCCTTCCACCCTTCAGGTTTTTCGCCGAACGTAGGCAAGAAGTCATTATCAAAAAACGAGGCTTGAGACGTATACGATTCTTCGGTTTCGACTAATCGAATCCCGAAAATTAAACAAAGCTGCTTAATTCGTCCAAACAGCTTGTAGTGCGGAATTTGCACGAACTCCTGATTCATTTTTGCACCCAAATTGATTTCATCTTTCTGCCCTTTGTTTCGACCGTAGATGATCGTATCGATGTCGTTTTCCAAGCAGAAGTTGACGACCCACCGTGCTGCTTTGTTGATGTAGTCTCGCACGTAGCAATTTCGCTTATGGGTATTAAGTTGGATTCGCTTCGAGGTCGCGCCCTTCATGGATGGCTTGCCATGAGTCAGAATCGATTTGAATTTGGCAACCTGCTTATTGAACCATTGGTTCCGAGATTTCAACCCTCTACCATCCAGCACAAAGGCAAGTCCAGTATTTGTCACGCCGGTCAAGAGGTTATTCAGTCCTGGGTCAAGCGCTAAAACGTTCTCGGGACACAATTTGCAGCATTGAGCAGTCTTGTCCATCGTGAAGTGAACATACTCAACAACCCACTGCCCATTCGTCGGAATGAATCGCAGTTCTCGGATCTGCACATCCTTTAATCGTTCTGGTAACGGGATGTAGAACGCATCTCTTCCAAATGCAGTTTTTCCACCGTTGCCCAAAGGAACTCGAATCAAGCCTTTCTCTACTTTCAGGGATTGCCCCGTGAATACGACTTGATACAACCCGCCTTTGGTGCGGTATCGCGGCAATTTTGGTTCATGGTCGAACTGCCCCAGTTTGAACAGTTTTGAGAGTGATTTGAAGCTTTTGAACGCCTCATTCACAGATTTCAACACTTGCTAGATC
>NZ_JAKLTU010000014.1:0-63606 GCF_022570815.1 Synechococcus sp. PCC 6716 | reverse complement strand
CTCCATGGCTTGCTTAGCACCAGCGGCGGAAGCTTCGGCTTGCTCTGCGGACTGACGGGAGGAGGCGCCTAATTCTTCCATGGTGGTAGTTGTTTGGTTCACGGAAGCAGCTTGTTGGGCAATCACTTTTTCTTGCTCTGCAAGGGCAGCAGCCGTTTCATTGGAAGAGGTGGCAATTTGACTCGACAGCCGTGACAATAAGACAATAATTCGATTAATGATTAAGATAACAACTACAACTAAAGCAATTTCTAGGAGAATAATCACAATTTCAGCGACTTTAACCCCTTGACTACTAGCTTTAGCGGCTAATTCGGCTGCTTTGACTGCTTCATCCGTGAGCTTAAAAAAATCTTCACTGTCTTGGGTGAGTTGGGCAACATTGATCTGGGGTTGTTGTAATTCCTGTTTAAGCTGCTGCCAGTTCGATTGTACCCGTAACATTAGGTTGCGGAACTGGGGATCCTTTGCCGCTGGAATCTCCATTTCGGCATCGCCATTGATCAGGGCATTGATCCGGCGATCGTTGCGAGCGACTAACTCATCAATCGGATTTCCAGCAAGGCGTAGCTTGACAATGCGTTGGGTTCCTCCTCGCACCAGACCGGCTTCATTGACCACAAGAGCTTCTTCACCAGCACGGTTGAATAAAATCACCCCTAAACTGGTCAAAGCCATAAAGGAAATAGCACCAACTAAGGAATACAGTTGATAGCGAATACGCATGAACACTTCCTACAACTATGGAACTCTAACAAACTATAAATCAATGTTGCCTAAGCGGCTGCTAAGGATGGCATCATTTTGCTGAGTAACTGCTTGAGGTTTAATAATTTAATTACGTTACTTCCTTGAATAATTGAGCCAACGTGGCCATTATCATGTGTGGATAGAAATGAACTCAGTTGGACTTGCTGATAGTCGTAGGTCATAATCGTTTGTATGTCCTGAATTAAAATAGCAGTCATCATTGCGTTGACAGAGACAACCATTGCTTTTTTTAAGGGCAGGGGCGATCGCGTAAGGCGCAGTGGTTCGCGAATATCAAGAAGCGGGATGACATTCCCCTGCAAATGTAGATGACCCACGATAAACGGCGGTGCCCCCGGAATGGGCGCAACACGGTCAAGATCAATAAACTGCTGAATTTCCGTAACCGGAACCGCAAATAGCTCTCCTGCCAGTTCAAATACCCCCACGCTCAGCCTCTCATCCGCTTCGTTTGTTTGCTCATGGCTCCGGCTGAGATGCTGTTGCCGCTCTTTTAAGAGGGCTTGCTGGGCAGGTGTTGCCGTTGGCCAATAGCGGGCATAGAAATCATGGTAGGCAGAAGATTCAAGGTCTGGTTCACTAACAGATGAGGCGAAGTTTGCCACGGCGGCGGGTTCGCGAATCAGCCTCTCCACGTTGATGACAATGGCTAACTCGTCGTGCACCCGTGCCACCCCCGCCACAAAGGCAGTATTCACGGCACTCAGATGACCGTAATCTGGTTCCGGCAATAGATCCTCAGGGGCGATCGCTACCACATCTTCTACATGGTTAACCAGCACACCAAACCGTAGCCCGCAGGCAGCCATTAAAATGACAACATCGGTTTCTTGGCATCGGGGATGAGTCATTCCCAAACGGCAGCCAAGATGCATCACCGGCACCAACTCGCCCCGCACATTCATAACACCAATAATGTCAACAGGCGCTTCCGGTATCGTCGCCAATTCCGGCAAATTGATCAGTTCTTCCACCACTGGTAAAGGCAGGACACAGCTCAGCCCCTGCGATCGCAACTTTAGGTAGTCCATAGCAGCCAGTACTAGATAAATTTCTCAATCGTACTTAACAGGACGTCGCGATCCACGGGTTTGGTGAGGTAGTAATTTGTGCCTGCCATATGTCCTTTGGCGCGATCAATTAAGCCATCCTTGGCCGTCAGCATGATCACTGGAATCTCCTTAAATTTTTCAATTTTGCGGATGGTGCGGCAAAACTCAAAGCCATCAATTTCCGGCATTGTTACATCTAAAAGAATTAAAGAGACGTTCCGGTTATTTAACAGCGACAGAGCATCAATGGCACTGGTGGCGCTAATCACTTCGTAGCGATCGCCCAAGGCACGACGAATCATGGCTTGGACAATGGGGCTATCGTCCACGGTTAAGACCACCGGTAACGCTACGGAACTGTTATCCCCGCTTACAAAGTGAAGCAAACCATCATTCACCCACTTTAAGTACAGCGACCCGAGAGCTAATGAGTCTTTGCAAAGGCTCTCGGCAATATCGCCAATGCTATTTTCACCATTGACCCATTGTTGCAAATGCTGAACTGTGGGTTGGTGGTGAATTCCAGCAAGGGCACCCTCATGTAATCGCGGCACTGCCTCAACAGAGGGAATTGCTGGATAAAGTTTTTGCCAAAGTGGTTTACGGCTTTCGATGCGCCGCATGAGGAGGGCGGCAGCAATGCCGTGGCCGTCCTCCCCATAACAGAGATCGCAAACTAGGTTAGGCTGGGGCTCAAAGGTACAGGTGTAAGGCACCAAGCGTTCTAAAATTATCGTTAACCGCTCTGTCATCGCATTTTCTATATCGTCCCAATTGAGAGCACGGGTATTGACAACAGCCTCAAGAACAGAGCGGTAAGACGCATCAGCACTATGGTGATTGGCGTACTGCATTAGGGTATCTATAAACCCAATCTTGAGTAGTTGACCGATGAGCTGCAAGAGGCCGATAGGGGTGGGCATTTGCCGGGCTGCAATCGTCAAGTGACCCCGATAAAAGCTGACATCGTAAGCTAGGTGACGCTGAGGGGCAGGAATTTTAGCCGCAATCCGTAAAACACCTGTAAATTGCTGTACTTCAAGCATTTCCAGCATTTGTGGCAGGGGCATTACTGCCTCCAATGTGTCTCTCATTTGCGGCAGGGGCATTACTGCCTCCAATGTATCTCTGGGCAAGTCACTGGCATTGCCAAACGCCTGCATAACATCCCCCCGATGAGTGCCAAACACAACATTTATTCCTTTTACTAAAGCTACACCACTAGAACAAACTGACTATGTATCCACAACTACATCGAATGATTAAAAACTCTTAAATAAAGACACTGATTATTAAGTAAAGACACTAAAATTTGTCTAGAAAATCCGTGGAAATATCTTAAATTGCTATAAGATACGGTTCTTCCGGAACGGTGGTGAAAATTTTAATGAGATACTTTTAATCAGGGATGGCATCCATGGATATTCATCTTGATATATTGCTTCAATTGCCGAATACGATGGTTGAACGTTGCCCTCAGCAAGACGATAAGGTGTACTTAAATTTGCGGCGTCTTAACGAGGCAGCATGCTGTCCGCACTGCCAGACGTCACCAGTGTTGGGAACCATTTAGATGGAATTAGCAACTACTTTAGAAATCGCACCACCAGTGGAGCAATGGAGGGAATCAATAATCGTATTAAGTTGATTAAACGAGAAGGATATGGCTTTGTAAGCTTCAACAATTTTCGGGACAGGTTGTTAGATTAATTCTCTAATTAGTAAAAATTATCACCACACGGTGGAACGTTTTAGAGATGTGGCTGCTAATGTGCTGCTCAGGAATCGGTGCATCTTGCTGGAGTGCAAGGGAGAGGAAGACCACATTCACTTGCTGATAGACCTGCACCCCGATAACAATCTTCTGGCCTTGCTAGGTGCTACAAAATCAGCAACTAGCCGAATCCCAAGAAAAGAGTTTGAGTCTGAGCTTAGACCGTATTTCAAGGGTGTTGCTGAGTGTGGCTATGAATTGCCCTTATCCCCAACCCGTCTCCCCAAGGAGAAGGGAGCTAAGAGTCTTGTTCCCTCTCCGTTGGCAGAGGGCTAGGGTGAGGGCGGCAAAAGACTCAAACCCGAACATCATACATCTAGTCAGCAACGCCATTTCAAGAACTGGAAGAAAGGGCTTTGGGGCGACCAGCTCTATATCCGCTCTACTGCTGGAGCGCCGCTCTCAGTTCTTGAGCAATATATTCAGGGTCATAGTCGGGGCTAATTGGCAGCTTCGCAGGCATTGAACCCGCTCAACTGCCCGCTATCCTGCCCCACCTTCAGCGAAGCAAGGCAGGGATAGCTGCGCTGTTGTTCTAGGCATCCAACACAAAGTTGACCAATTTGCCGGGGACAACAATCACTTTCTTAATCACGTGGCCACTGAGATAGCGTTGGCCAATGTCGGAGTGCTTTGCTGCCGCTTCTAGCTCTGCTTGGCTGGCACCAGCGGGAACTTGGATGGTGCCACGGGTTTTACCCATAATTTGAATGACAATCGTGAGTTCATCGGCAACAAGAGCTGTTTCATCGAGCGTTGGCCATGGTTGACGATGGATGGAACTGTTGCCCCCAAGCTGCTGCCAGAGGTCTTCGCTGATGTGGGGCGCAAAGGGAGCAAGGAGCGTGAGCAGGGTGCGAACGCCTTCGCTGTACACCCCAGAAGTGTAGCAGTCAGCATTACTCAGGGCATTGCTAAGTTTCATGAGTTCGGCAACGGCGGTATTGAGTTGGTAGTCCCCTGTAAGATCGTCAGTTACCTCTTTGATTGCGGTGTGAGTGGCGCGTCGCAGTTCTTTTTCAGTTTTACTCAGGGTCGACGGCAACGGTTGTCCAAGCTGGCCGCCTTGGGTTTTGAAGGTGTGTACCAGCCGCCAAACGCGATTGAGAAAGCGGAACTGGCCTTCAACATCGGCATCATCCCACTCAAGGTCTTTTTCGGGAGGGGCTTTGAAGAGAATAAACATGCGAGCCGTATCCGCGCCGTACTGCTCAATCACATCGCTGGGGGCAACACCGTTGTACTTGGATTTGGACATTTTTTCATAGACGATGTCTAGGGGGTCTCCAGTTTCTGGATCGGTGGGGGCGCTGAGATCCGCAATCTGATTGGGCATGACGTATTTGCCGGTTTGCGGGTTTTTGTAGGTACGGCCTTGCACCATGCCTTGGGTGAGCAGGCGTTGGAAGGGTTCCGAGACCGAGACAAGCTGGCGATCGCGCAAAAATTTAGTAAAAAAGCGCGAGTAGAGCAAGTGTAAAATGGCGTGCTCAATGCCGCCGACGTACTGATCCACCGGCAACCACTCCTGAATGGCAGCGGGATCAAAGGGGGCTGCTGCGTTGCGAGCATCGGCGTAGCGGAAGTAATACCATGAGGAGTCAATAAAGGTATCCATGGTATCGGTTTCCCGTTGGGCGGGGCTGCCACAGCGAGGACAGGGCACCTCGCGCCACGCAGTGAGTTTGGCTAAGGGGGATGGGCCGCGGCCACTAAATTCCACATCCTCAGGGAGTAAGACGGGTAACTCTTCGCGGGGAACTGGTACGGCACCGCACTGGGGACAGTGAATGATGGGAATCGGTACACCCCAATAGCGTTGACGGGAGATTAACCAATCCCGCAGGCGATACTGTACCTGTTCGCGTCCCCAACCTTGGGCAGCAGCATACTCGGTAATGGCTGTTTTAGCGGCGATCGAGTCCATGCCCGTAAAGCGATCGCTCTCGATGAGCACCCCTGGCTCAGTATAAGCAGCCTTGAGACGTTGCTTGGTTCGGCCACTGGGGGGAGCAATCACTTGCTTGATGGGGAGTTTATTCGCTGTGGCAAACTCAAAATCGCGCTCGTCGTGAGCGGGCACTCCCATCACCGCCCCTGTTCCGTACTCGTACAGCACGTAATCGGCAATCCAGATCGGGATTTCTTGTCCTGTGAAGGGGTTAATGGCTTTGCCGCCCGTCGCTACTCCCCGCTTGGGGCGATCGCCCGCAGTGCGCTCTAGCTCACTTTCCTGTTGCACACTGGCAATGAACGCTTCAACGGTTTTACGTCGCCGAGCACTCGTCACCTTGGGCGTTAAGGGATGCTCCGGTGCTAAGACAACGTAGGTCACCCCATAGACCGTATCTGGGCGGGTTGTGAATACCGCAATCGTCTCGTCGCTACCCACAATGGGAAACTCAAGGTATGCCCCCACCGACTTCCCAATCCAGTTGGCCTGCATCAACTTCACCCGCTCTGGCCACCCCTCAAGTTGGTCAAGGTCGTTGAGGAGTTGCTCAGCGTAGGCCGTAATTTTCAGAAACCACTGCTTGAGCAGCTTGCGCTCTACTAGGGCACCCGATCGCCACGATCGCCCTTCACTATCCACCTGTTCATTGGCTAAAACCGTCTGATCCACCGGATCCCAGTTGACTGCTGCTTCCTTTTGATAGGCCAAACCGGCATCAAAGAACTCCAAAAACAGCCATTGCGTCCAGCGATAGTAATCGGGATGACAGGTCGTTACCTCCCGCTCCCAGTCGTAAGACAGCCCCAACCGCTGCAACTCTTGGCGCATTTGCTGGATATTTTGCTGCGTCCAAACGTGGGGATGAATCCCTCGCTCAATGGCTGCATTTTCCGCGGGTAGGCCAAAGGCATCCCAGCCCATGGGGTGCAGCACTCGATAGCCCTGCATACGGCGCGATCGGGCAATCACATCAGTGATGGTATAGTTGCGAACATGCCCCATATGTAAATTGCCCGAAGGATACGGAAACATCGAGAGGGCATAGAACTTCGGCTTACGAGGATCGGTATCCGTGCGATCCAAGTGTTGTGCTGCCCATTCCTGTTGCCACTTGGCCTCAATAGCGTGGGGGTCGTAGCGATCGTCCACAGGAGTTTTCCCAACAGTTCGGCTTATCTATTGTAGGGGAAAGGCTTAGCGCTTCTTACGGTACCACCGGATCCAGCAACCCTAGATGGGCACCGCTACGGCGGTTAAGCCAATCGTGATCTGCTGTAAAAACCCTTCCGGGTTAATGGGCATCGGAATATAGCGATCCACCCCCCGATAGTTCCCCTGTGCCCCTAGGATAAATATTTTGATCTGAGCCGTGGTGCAGCGGCAGCGGAGGTGATCCACAAGTTCTTGCACATCTCCGTAGTTAAAGGGTTCCGTCAAAATCACCGCCAAGGGAGCCAAGGCCAAGAGGCGATCCACTTCCCCATCCACCAGCCAGACGACCTGATAGCCTGCGGTTGTCAAAATTGAGCAGATGAGGGTGGCAGTGGCTTCATCATCACTAACGAGCACAATGCGCCCTTCGGGATATGTCAGGAGATCCGTGGCGGCAAGGGGTGGCAGTGTGTTTGTGACGGCGGCGGGTGGCTCGGCCATTGGTTTGGGTAAGCCGACGGTAAAGATACTGCCCTTCCCTTCGGTGGAGTCCACCTCAATCCACCCATTGTGCAGCTCTACCCACTGCTTGGTTAAGGCTAAACCCAAGCCAGCCCCGGTATAGGCACGCCCAAAGGAGCTGTCCAGTTGCTGAAACTTTTGAAATAGGAGGGGTTGCAAATGGGCAGGAATGCCAATGCCGTTATCTTCAACTTGGAACAGAAGTTCATCCTCAGTCCACCATGCCCGCAAAATCACCTCGCCCATCGCAGGAGTAAACTTAATGGCATTACTGAGTAGGTTAATGAGCGCCTGTTGCAGACGGCGATAGTCACCCCAAAAGCGATCGCGACCGGGGGAAATCACCAGTTGATGCCTGAGGTTGACGTGATGGCGCTGGGCTTGAGGCCGGACGAGTTCGAGGCACTCGGCACACAATTGCCGGATAGAAAAGCTACTGCGGCGCAGATGCGATCGCCCCAGCTCTGCCTGAGAGAGATCCAAAATGCTATTAATCAGCTCTAGGAGGTGGCTACCGCTCTCGTGAATAATCTCAAGGTACTCCCGCTGCTTTTCAGTGAGTGGGCCAAGGGGCCAACGCAATAGGGTGGCCGACACCCCAATCACACAGGTCAGGGGGGTGCGCAATTCGTGGCTCATCGTTGCCAAGAAGTCATTTTTAATGCGATGAGCCGCTTCCATGGCGCTGAGGGCTTCGCGGAGGGCTTGGGTACGCTCATTCACCCGCTGCTCAAGGGTATCCTTTTGGTGTTGTAGCTCGCTATAGAGTTCTGCTTGGTAAATGGCAATGCTGAGGTGCTGGCTGAGGTGACCCAAGAACTCAATTTCTTGGGGCTGCCACTGGCGGGGGCGATCGCACTGGTGCGCAATGAGTACCCCCCACAAACTCTCTTGCACCATTACAGGGACGATGAGCCATGCCTTGATCCGCCAGCGGGCTGCAAACTCCTGCAAGCAGGGAACACTGGCATAGTGGCGGTCAATGTCATCGACGGCAAWCAGCTCACCCCGATGTAATCGCTCGTAGGTCGGCGCAGGGGTACTGGCCCATTCCCAGCATTCATCCCACAGCCCCAGCACCGACGTAATACTGCTATCCCGGCAGGATTCATAGGTAATTTCACCGCTCAGCACGGCGGTGGTGCCCCTAAACTGCGCCACCAAGAGACGATCCACCGCCAAGAACTCGCGAATCCGATCCACCGCTGTTTTTAAGAGTGCTGGCAGTTCCAAGCTCTGGCGAATTTGGGTGGTTACCTGATGCAGCAGTCGTTCCTGGGCTTGGCGTTCCTTCAGTGCCGCTGTAACTAAGGGCTGGCAACTCTGGCACTGCTCCATGGTTGCATCACTAAAGAGATTCATCAGGGCGATCGCCACCCCAGTGGGTAGGGTGCTGCTGCTCTCGTTGCCACGCTGAGCCAAGCGATGTAAAAAGGGCTTGAGGACGGGGCGGTAAGCAGGTGCCGTTTGGGAGCGTACCTGCCGTAAAAAGCGGGCGATCGCGGCGGGGGAGGTCACTAACTGAGTGCGATAGTGATTCAGGTGCGCGGTCGTGATGGCTCGCAACAGGACGGTCAGGGAGTCCCCAACAACAAGGGTAAAGGGTTCCACTGCCGCAGGTTTGCCTACATCTTCACTGGTGAGAACAGTGGCACCTAGGGCAGTCGCTTCCGCCAGCAGAGCCGTTGCCATGCGTTCGTAAAACAAAGACGGTAAAATCCGATCAAATATAGGTTCCGAATGGGACATCATCCACAACTGAATCGGCAGAGACAGCGTTTCACAAGCGTTTCACATCACTATGAACATGGGCAGATGAATGGGCGAAAGCATCCCTCACGTCACTGAGCAAACATACAGCAGAACTCACCCCTGTGGCTGCAATGATTGCTCTCAGAGTCTAGTTGTATCCGAGAGCATGGGTCGTTGAGTTAACTGCACTAGTTTGTTTAATAATTGGAACGGGCTGATGCATCGAATCCTTACACTTGGTGATATTTCGTTAGAGTCGGCGGGCAGCGATGTTGCCTTTGTGCAACAAACCGTCGCACCTGTTGTTATTTTAACGGCAGCCGATAGCGATATTACGCTGTTGGCGCAGGCCTATACCGAGCTTGCCGCAGAACTTCCACCCCTGCGCTTGGCGCACCTGTTGCAGTTGCAAGCAGCGGCGGTTATTGATGACTACGGCGATCGCGTCTTGGCTCATGCAGACGTGGTGGTGCTGCGTCTGTTGGGGGGGCGGGGCTACTGGAGCTATGGCCTAGAGGTAGCGCAGCAACTGGTCAGCGATCGCGGTGCGCAGTTGGTTGTTCTGCCTGGGGACGATCGCCCCGACCTCGAACTCATGAGTGTGTCCACCTGGCCGCTGGCGCGGGTGAACCGCCTGTGGCAATACTTCCGTGAAGGGGGGCTGCCCAATATCCGCTCGGCCTTGCAGTTTGTAGCCCACCACGGGTTTGGGATTGGTGCTGAACCACCGGCTCCCCAGATCATTCCCCGCTGCGGCACCTACCCCCAGCCTACAGCGGCACCGCCAGAGTGGCCAACGGTGGGGCTGATCTTTTACCGCGCCCATTATTTAGCGGGGAATACTGCCGTGATCGATGCCCTCTGCCAAGCCCTACGGCAGCGTCAGATTGCCCCCTTGCCGGTAGTCGTCTCTTCGTTGCAGGAGCCTGAGATTCAAGCTGAGCTATTCGCCATGTGGCAAGGCAGGGTGGAACTGGTGCTGAATACAACGGGGTTTGCGATCGCCAAGAGCGAGGCCACCCCCTGCCATTTTTGGCAGCAGCTAGACGTGCCCGTTCTCCAAGTGGTGCTCAGTAGCAGCACTCAAGAGGCATGGCAGCAGCATCCCCAAGGGCTGGTGCCCCGGGATCTGGCAATGCACGTTGTCCTGCCGGAGGTGGATGGCCGTGTGCTCACCCGGGCGGTGTCCTTTAAGGCGGTAGAGCAAATTCAGCCTGCGGTGGAAGCAACGGTGACCACCTATGTCCCCGAGAGCGATCGCATTGCATGGGTGGCGGATCTCGCTCAAAATTGGCTTAAGCTACGGCATCGCCCTCCCCAGCAACGGCGAGTGGCTCTCATTCTGGCAAATTACCCCTGTCGCGATGGGCGGCTGGCCAATGGTGTCGGCCTAGACACCCCGAGCAGCACGGTGGAGATCCTCAAAGCACTGGCGGGCGCTGGATACGACTTAGGGACAACCCCATTCCCAACCGACGGCGACGCGCTGATTCACCACCTGACGCGCCACCGCACCAATGACCCCGAAGGGAATCAGTGGCGATCGCTGATGCAATCTCTCCCCCTTGATGCCTACAATCGCTATTTCGCGGAATTGCCTGAGAGCGTGCAAGCAGCCCTGCGGCAGCGCTGGCCATCACCAACGGCAGACATTCCCATTTCAGGCTGCCAGTGGGGCAATATTTTTGTGGGAATCCAACCCAGCCGTGGCTACGATCGCGACCCCAGCCTGAACTACCATGCACCAGATTTAGAACCCACCCCTGAGTATCTGGGGTTTTATTGGTGGGTGCGGCACCAGTTCCACGCCGATGCTATCATCCACGTGGGCAAGCACGGCAACCTAGAATGGCTCCCCGGCAAAGGGGTTGCCCTCAGTGCGTCCTGCTATCCCGAAATTGCCCTAGGTTCTCTGCCACACTTCTACCCGTTTATTGTCAATGACCCCGGCGAAGGGGCCCAAGCCAAGCGCCGTGCCCAAGCCGTAATTGTGGATCATTTGACCCCGCCCTTAACCCGTGCGGAACTCTACGGCGGCTTGGATACCCTCAGCCACTGGATTGAGGAGTACTATGCTGCTGAGCAGTTCGATCGCCCCCGCTTGGGTATCCTCCGCCAACGCATTGAGGCACTGGTGCAGGAGTTAGACCTCACCCAAGAGATTCGTGCCCCACAGGAACATGAATCCTGGACCGCTTGGCTAGCGCGTGCCGATGGCTATCTGTGCGACTTGCGCGATGCCCAAATCCGTGACGGCCTGCATGTACTGGGGCAGTGTCCCACAGGCCAGCAACTGCGGGATTTAATCGTGGCGATCGCCCGCAGTGCCCCTCCCCAAGGTATTACCCGTGCCCTCGCTCAGGATCAGGGGGTAACAGTGGATCCCCTCACGGCTGATCCGACGGATGCGAGTCCTGTGGCGGGGTATCGCTCGGTGGGCGCATGGCAAGAGGCGCTAGAAACCACGGCGGCCTCGTTAGTAGAGCGGCTCTTAGCCGGGACGCCAGTGAGGGAGATCCCCTGTGGTGCAGCAACCCAGCAGTGTTTGCAATGGATTCACAGCGTTCTGTGGCCAGCGCTACAACACACGTCACACGAACTCACCCACCTGCTCCACGGTCTCAATGGGGGGTATGTTCCCAGTGGGGCTGCCGGTGCCCCTAGCCGCGGACGGCCTGATGTCTTGCCCACCGGCCGCAATTTCTATGCAGTGGATCTGCGGGCTGTACCCACGGAGGCCGCTTGGGGGTTGGCACAGCGATCGGCGGCGGCGCTGATTGAACGCTACTGCCAAGAGCACGGCGAGTATCCGCGCACCCTCGGACTGTCGGTGTGGGGCACCTCTACCATGCGCACCGGCGGTGATGACATTGCCCAAGCGTTGGCGCTGCTGGGGGTGTGCCCAATTTGGGATGGTCCGTCGCGGCGGGTGGTGGGTCTAGAGGTCATCCCATTGTCCCTGTTGGGGCGGCCACGGGTCGATGTGCTGCTGCGGATTTCCGGGTTCTTCCGCGATGCCTTTCCAAACCTCATTGCCCTGTTTGATGCAGCGGTGCAGCGGGTTAGTGAATTATCCGAACCCCCGGAGCAAAACCCCTTAGCGGCACAGGTGGCCACAGAAACCCACTACTGGCAGACGCAGGGGCTAACTGCTGAGCAAGCTCGCACCCGCGCCCGCTATCGCATCTTTGGCTCCAAGCCCGGCGCGTACGGTGCAGGCTTGCAGGGGCTAATTGAGGCGCAAAACTGGGTGGAGGATGCCGACTTGGCAGAGGCGTACATTCACTGGAGTAGCTATGCGTACACTGGCGAGGCGCAAAGCCACAGTGCTGCCGACGCCTTGAAACATCGCTTACGCCAGTTGCAGGTGGTGGTGCAAAACCAAGACAATCGCGAGCACGATCTGCTAGATTCCGATGATTATTATCAGTTTCAGGGGGGGATGACCGTGGCGGTGCGATCGCAGCGGGGCGAGCAACCAACGGTCTATTTTGGCGATCACTCCCGACCGGAGCAGCCGAAAATTCGCACCCTCCAAGAAGAACTGCTGCGGGTCTATCGCTCGCGGGTGGTTAACCCAAAGTGGCTCACCGGCGTGATGCGGCACGGCTATAAGGGCGCCTTTGAAATGGCGGCAACGGTGGACTACCTCTTTGGCTACAGCGCCACAACTCGCTGTGTACCGGATTATGTGTTTGCAGGGGTGGCCAACACCTACCTGCTGGCAGAGACAGCACAGGCCTTTGTTGCGCAGCATAATCCTTGGGCACTGCGGGATATGGCAGAGCGGCTCCTAGAAGCGGCACAGCGGCACCTGTGGCAAGCGCCTGATCCGGACGTACTAGAGCGGTTGCGATCGCTGGTTCTGTACGCCGAAGGTTTAATTGAAGGCGCATCTGGACTACCCTAGGGGATAGCAGTGCATCGTTTGGATAAGAGTCATGGGGGCATCCACAGTAGCAGATGGCCAGCGCCTACGCAATTTCCTAATTGTCATGGTGGCCATTGTCCTGAGTTTGGCGTTGTTGGTGGCGGTGCGGGGCAACAACCAGCCGCTCACCTTAGCGGAGCAGGCGAGTCAGGCTACCCCATGGGCAGAGGCACAAACCAACGGGAAGCCAACGCTCTTAGAGTTTTACGCCAACTGGTGTAGCAGTTGTCGCGCTATGGCGAAAGACTTAGGAGAGTTAAAGGCGGCCTACCGCGATCGCGTCAATTTTGTGATGCTGAACGTGGACAATCTTCAGTGGCTGCCGGAAATCGAACAGTTTGGCGTGGATGGGATTCCCCACTTTGTTTTTTTGAATGCCCAGCAGGACCCCCAAGGGACGGCCATTGGCCTGCAACCGAAGGAGATTATGGCGCAAAACCTCGAAGCCCTGAGTCTTGGTCTCCCTCTGCCCCACGGTGGCAGCAGCGGCAATGTATCTCAGTTGCCCAACCCCCGTGCAACTCAGCGCAGTGACGATCCGCGCAGTCACGGAGGCTAGGGGTGTGGACTCGGAAGACGAGGTGCGGCAACTCTATCGCGAAACCCGCGATCGCCTTGACCAGCTCTATGCGGACTATGAACGCATTCAGGCCACCCAAGCACGGCTGAAGCAGGCGAACGCAAACGCCCTCCAAGCCGAAGGCGATCGCCTACAGGAAGAACTGCGCCAGCTGGAAGTGGAGTTTGGCTTGACCTTACTGTTTAATTTGGGGGATGCTGCCCGCGAGTGCTGGCAAGAGATTCTCCGCCAAGAGCGGTTCTGGAACTTTGTGCGCTTTTTTGGCTTGGGGTTTGCGCTAGGGATTCTTGTCAAGGCACTGACAGGCTAGGAGCGCTTCAGTGCCGTTTGCCAAAGCCCGGGCCGCGACTCAGGAATGGCGATCGCCCCTACGGCCTTAGCATAAAACTCTTCTGAGGAAACCCAGCCAATGACAGCATAGGCATAGCCCATTGCCCCCATGTGCCAGAGGGTTAACTGCAACAGGAGGCGACCAATGCCTTGGCCACGGTGCGACTCCGCCACAGCCATCGGGCCAAACATCCCCAACGCGGCAGCGTCATAGCAGGCCATGCCAAGGAGGTGCCCGTCCTGAACCGCAATCAGACTGCGGGGTGGGCGTTGACTGAGGGCGATCGCCACCTCGCTGTGCCACCCCGCACTAAAGCGGTTCTGCACCCACTGCAAAATGAGATCCGTTTCTGAGCCAAGGGGGTGGCGATAGTGAATCCCCTGCTGCTGGTGGGCGGTGACAGCTGGCCAGTCCACCTCAAGCTCATAGAGTTTGACCAGCATATCCGTCATAAATCAATATCCCAATCCTCGTTATCATCACTGCGGGGGGGAGGGGGCGTGAGAATGCGGTACTCGGCATCCACAACCGACTGTGGTGGTGGCGGTGCTGGCTGGCTTTTGCGGGAGGGGCGGTAGCGGTGGGAATAGGGGGCACTGCGACGCGGCGGCGAATCGTTGAGGGTGGGTTCGCGCGGGGTAGTCGAGTCAATCTCCTCAAACCAATCCTCGGCATCCTCGACCTCGCTATCCTCTGCGGGGGCACGCATGGATGCATCCTCTACTGGGATTGGTTCTGGCGATTGCCGCTGGGGTCTGCGCTTTTCTGGTAGAGTGCTTGAACTCAGCACCAGCAGCCCCTGCCCCCACAGAAGACCAACCATAGCAGCAGCAGCAATCCAGAAAGCAAGGGGCAACGGTGGTGTTTGCTGCCCTAAAAAACGCAATGGCAGCACAGGCTGCCAATTTTGGACAACTAATGTGGTGATCAGGGCGATCGCCGCCACATATACCCAGACTTGCGACATTAGTTAACCGGTCCTTGCCAACGCTTTAAGGGCACACAATCCAACCCTAGCTGATCGAGAGCACGAGCCACGACAAAATCCACCAAGTCCTCAATCGTTGTGGGGCGGTGATACCACGCTGGAATCGCTGGGACGATCCGTGCCCCGGCCATAGCCAACTGAGTGAGATTCTGCAAATGAATTAGGCTAAAGGGGGTTTCCCGCGGCACCACTACCAAGGGGCGGTTCTCTTTAAGGTGCACATCCGCCACCCGCTCCAGTAAATCAGAACTTAAGCCTGCCGCTAGCTTGGCCACCGTGCTCATACTACAGGGAATAATGACCATCCCAAGGGTGCGAAAGGAACCACTGGCGATCGCTGCGGCCACATCGGTTGGGCGATGGCACGTCAACGACCCGTCCCAGACCTGCGCTTGCTCTCGCCAAAAGCGCGCCTGCTTATCCGGCAGCACTGGCATGGCTAGGCCGCATTCCGCTTGCCACACCTGATGAACAGCCTTAGATGCCACTAATTGAATAGGATACCCTGCTTGTAATAGAAATTTAATGGCACGGACTGCGTACAAAAGACCAGACGCGCCCGTAACACCCAAAACAATCGGTGGAGGAGAGGAAGTCACAATTTAAGCCATACTAAACGAAACAGTCATCACCCTCGGCAAACCCTTAGGTTTTTGCAACGGTTCCATTGTGAACTACCGCTATTGAATCAACGATTACAATAGCGGCTTCCTACCCACAGAAGCGCTTGCCACTCCGAGAGTGATGAGTCTTACCTTCTGGCGATAGGCATTGCCCCGCGTCCCGCAGGTCAAACAGCATGGAGAACAGGAAAATGCTTGTACGTATCTGGCTTGGTTTTCGCTCAGTTGCCTTCCACGCAAGGCTGTTTGGATTGTACTACAAGCTGCTGCCGCAATTATCTCACGCTTCCATCAACGATTTGAAGTGGAGGAGTCTTGCGGGTTTTGCTAAATTGCCGACTGGTACACTCTCTTAAGTAGCTGCAACATGACCATTCCTGATCCGGCCTTCTTCCCTGAACCTACGACAGATAGTGCGGTGGTTATGCCACCAGAACTTATCCGCGAGTTGTTTGATGCTGCACTCCTAGATGCGCTAGTCTCTAGTGAGTTACCAGATCTCGATCAACTGTTTGTGAACCTAGAACCCCTCAGGCTTCAGACCACACCCCCCCCTATCTCTGACGCCCAGTGGCGGCAAATGCAGGCGCAGCAACAAATCATTGCTCGGCAGCTTGAAGAAACGCTGACCTATTTGGCCAAAGTCAAAGCCGTAGCCTACCAACTCCAAGCGGTGGCTAGCGAGTTTGTCACCACACCCAAACGGGGTCAGCGACAGCCATCTTCCCTCCATCCCCTTGAATATTTGGCCGCAGAGTTGCTACAGGCGATCGCCCACACCCAAGCCGCTTTAGAACCAATCTATGACCCCCTACACAACCTAGGAGACACCCTCAATGCTGACGAGCCAGCATTGAGATCCTTTTCTAGTGCAGCAATGTCACAATCTCTGCCCTAGGCGTGGTTATGGCTTGTAGCTTGACCTAACTATGCTTGATCCTGTTGCGCCGCAGGGGGGCTAAATTTTGTTACTGTAGGAGCATGAGCGTCAGCATGGAAGAGTTTTATGCCCATCGGAGTGCCTAAAGTCCCCTACCGGATGCCCGGGGAACCCTACACCCAGTGGATTGACATTTATAACCGCCTGTACCGTGAGCGAATTATCTTCCTCGGCAAAGAGGTTGATGACGAGATTGCCAACCAAATCGTGGCAGTCATGCTCTACCTTGACTCGGAAGACCCGGGCAAGGATATTATGCTGTACATCAACTCTCCTGGTGGCTCGGTCACCGCAGGCATGGCCATTTATGACACGATGCAGCACATTAAGTCGGATGTGGTGACCATCTGCGTTGGTTTAGCCGCTTCCATGGGGTCATTTCTTCTGGCCGCCGGGACGAAAGGCAAGCGTTTGGCATTGCCCCACTCACGTATTATGATTCACCAGCCTTCGGGGGGCACCCGCGGTCAAGCCACGGATATTGAAATTGAAGCGCGCGAGATTTTACGGGTACGGCGGCAACTCAATGAACTCTACGCCCACCACACCGGCCAACCCGTCGAAAAAATTGAGCGGGATATGGATCGCGACTACTTTATGTCTGCCGAAGATGCGAAGGCCTATGGCCTCATCGATCAGGTCATTGAAGAACGTGCCCATTAAAGACCCAAATTAACTGCATTGCCGTTTTATCGAGGTTGTATCCATCATGCTGCGCCCCCTCTCCTGTCTTATTGCGGCTCTGGCTGCTGGTGTGGGAGTCTCGTTGAGTCAACCAATGCGTGCCCAGTCTGCTAGTCCCTTTCCCGAAGAGATGATGACCAGCACGGTTCAACAGATGAGTGACTCGTTGGCGACCTATATTGCAGGTTCTAGTTGCAGCCAATTAGCCAGCATTGTCAAAATGATTCCCACCGATGGCAGCAACCCGGCACCGGATCCCAACTCCATCATTGGGTCAGTGATGCTGACGGTTAAAAACAGCCCTAATTTGCAGTCCACGATCGCCACGCGGGTTGGCCCTCCCCTCATTAGCAAAATGTTGGAATGCAACATGGTTCCGGTAGATCTATTGATGCAAGCCGCAACAACTCGCAGAGGGCCGTAACACCTTAGGGTCTAAGACTCTGGTAAGTGGTACTGATCAACAATTTTTTGGGCAAACCTAGGGACATGAGTCGCTAGCTTAGCTGGGTAATTGCGTCGCACAAACAGATAGTTGCGAGTAAAGTGCGAGTCAATGGAAAATCGAGCATATTCCAACCCTTTGGGGCCAATCCGCTCAATGACTAAACCCATCAACTGCGCTGCCCACATTGGCAAGGTCACTCCCTTATCGTAGGCTGGAATGCTTTGCTGCACGGCGGCATGGCGATCGCCTTTGCTCATCACCGGTTGGGTCTCTAGCTGTGCCCGCACTAAGTCCAGCATTTCTTGGCCTAGGGGATTGCGCACCACCAGCCACTGCCAACCAAAGGGTGCCCCCATATAGCCGACAACTAAATCCGCAAGGCCATTCACATAATCAAAGCAACTCATGCAGGAGGGGGCAAACACATCCTTGAGTTGATTGGTTTTAAGGCCAAAAAAGGGAACCGTTTCCGTCGAACCATCACTGTGCTTAAAGTGCACCCGGAAGTCCTGCATAAACTCGTAATAAACCACGGTATCTGGGGAGCGGCTCGTGGTTTCTAAGAACTTTTGCAGACCCGCGCGGGTGACGTTATCCACACAGGGGGTGCCCAACACGTAGAGCGTCTCTAGGCCTAATTTATCCTGCACGGCTCGCAGGGCTTGGATTTGGCAGCCCACACCAATGACAAGCAGGCGCTTTAACCCTGAGCGCTCCACCTCCTCCAGCACGGATAGGTTGGGGGACAGGGTGGGTTTATTGACCCGGGCGGCGAGAATCTCGTCACGGTTGCGGGCAATGACGGGCTTGGGGGTAAAGCGATCGCCCTCGCTAGCGTGAACACAGACCACCCCTTCCACCCGTCCGGACTCCAGCATGGCAATGGCAATACTGCTGACGATGCCGGTCCACTGTGCCCCTGCAATCGGCTCTGTTTTGCGGGCAGCCAGCATTTGGTGGTGAACCCCAAAGTAGCATTCATCCCAATTCTCAAGCTGGCGCGATCGCCCGTGGGTTTGGGTCTCAAGGGTCTCAAACTGTTGGTTTAGAAAGGCACAGGCCTCCTTCACGTAGTGGATATAGTAGGTGTCACACAGGCCGCATTCACTACAGAGGGCTTTGGCGGGGCGGGGGCTACCGGCTTTGAGGGCACGGGCTTTTTTATGGTTACGAGCGAGGGTCATCAGAACGTCCTGCATCTAGAGTTTCAGGAGAGTATGGGCGCGATCGCAAATGGCCGCTGGGGTCAAGCCATTGTAGGCCATCAGTTCAGAGGCACTGGCGGTGGKTTYACCCCSCTGCCATGCCAGTACATCTCGTGGCGCCGTGGCTCGCAGCAGCACCGGCTCCAGAAGAGCAGCAGCACCACCGGTGATAGCTAACAGCGCATCACCCCCAAAGAGACGGGCAAAGGTGGCCTCATCGGCAAAGCCATCGTCTGGTTCCGCACAGGTTTGCCATGCTACATCGCTAGGGCGGTATAAACGGCGGGGATTAATGACCGAGACAATGCGCACCCGATAGCCTGCAGCTTCTAAGGTGGGCATAGCCGCATACACAGGATTCAAAATCATATCCCCCAGCACCGCCAGCACTAAGGTAGCGCGCCCACTGGCGGATTCATAGAGCGTCACCGCGCCCTCCGCCAGTCCTTGCTCTGTTTGGGCAAAGGTCGTCCGCACCGGCAGCGGGCTCTTGCTAGCAAAGATGGCAATCCCCTTATTCTGCGCCGTTAGTGCCCAGCGATAGCACACTTGAATACTGTTCGCATCCGGTGGAAACAGGGCAAAGACATTGCCATTGCGCAGCAGCGCCGCGTAGTAGGCTTCAATTTCTGGGCGCTGGTGCGTCCAGCCATTGCGCCCCTGCTCAAGGGCACCCGCCGTATAGAGGGCTACAGTGGCGGGGGTGGGGCGGCGCAGTTCGGCCATCGCTTGGGTCACGGTTTGCCAAATCGGCAGACCATTAATGGCAAAGGACTCGTAGGAGCACCACAGGCTGCGACTACCCATCAAACACAACCCTGCTGCTAAGCCTGCACAGGCATCTTCGCTGAGGGGTTCATAGACTTGGCCGTGGGGAACTTGGTTGTAGAGGGGGTCCTCTGTGGGGTGAATGATTTTCAAGGCTTGGTTGATGTTGCCAATTCCAGAGGCTTCGTTGCCATCGGCATTGGTGATCAAGTAGCGGCGATCGCGCACTCCCACCTCTGCCACCATCCGACCCATGGCGGTAGTGGCTACTTTKGCCTCCCCAAGATCGTAGGCTTCGAGGGGAATATCCCCCAACGGCGGAAGCTCAAGCACCTGTTCTGTGACGGCAACACGTGCTGCCGAACCCCCTGCAGCGACTTCGCAGTTGTGGCGCACCAGTGCCCAGGCCGAGGGCGAGAGGGCGCGGGCTTTCAGGGCACTAACAATGTCGGGATTCTCAAGGGTGTGCTGGGCATAGAGATTGTGGGATTTGGCTCCCTTGGCATGCACCCCTGCCCCTTTAAGCTGCTTGAGAATCAAGACCGTGAGCTTACCAGAGAGCGCTGATTGCGCCGCCTCCTGTACCCCTAGGAGGACGGCTTTTGTAAAGGCCAGCCGTTGCCCAAAGGAAAAGAGGGTGCTGTCCACATAGGCTCCCGGTTGGTTGGCATCATCAAAGTCCTTGGCATCCACCAGCACCACTTCCTCAAAGCCATTGCCGTGCCAGTAGGCCATCATTTCGCGATTACTTTTCAGGGATACCATGCTGTGGTGCTCTTGGCTAAAGCCGTTCCACACCAGCACCGGCAAGAAATTGGTCACCTCAGGAAAGGCGGTATGGAAATGCGCCATCCCACTCATCACGTAGGGTTCTCCGAGGCCACCATCGCCCAATGTAAAGGGAAAGAGGGTGTGACGGTGCAGCCAAGCTGCCGCCATTGCGAAGTGCTGCCCCTGCCCCAACGGGCCAGCGGGAGCCAAAATACCGGGAATATAACCGGAAAGGTGCCCCAATAACCCGTGTTTTTCCCGAAAGCGATCGCGCAGGTCTTGAACCGTGTAAATCCCCATCTGCTCTAGGGAGCGATCCAAGAACATGGCGGCATAAAAGCCGGGCGCATGGTGCCCCACTTCGGTAATGATGTTTTTGTACCCCAGCAGTACTAACGCTGCATAGGCTTCCGCTTGGCTCGCAAAGCCCCCCGGATGCCCCGAGGCTTTACTGGCGGTCATTTGCAAAATTAAGTAGCGGAGCGCATCGGCGTAGAGGAGGGTTTGGTAAGCCGCCGCAGGGGACTCTGGGTCTGGGAGCGTGGTTTGCTGGGGGTTCAGCAGCGGTGTTTGCCCATAGTGCTCCCAGTCTGGCCAATCGTCGCCAAAATACTGAATTCCTTCACAGAAGCTGGGCACCGAAGTTACCGCTGTCATACGACCCAATCCTTAACTTGCACACTTAATCTTCCATCTTACAAGGGGGTGGCGGCGGTCTCCGGCAATAATAAAGTATGCCCAACAAAGTAAATAGGGCTGATCATCAATGGTTGCGGTAGCTTGGCCAGATCAATTGATTTTTGTAGGGGGATGTAATTAGGAATGGCCTTAGTGATTGCCGGCGATCGCAGCGGTGTGGGCAAAACCACGGTGGCTCTTGCCCTCAATGCGGCTCTAACAGCGCGAGGGCGGCGGGTACAAACCTTCAAAGTTGGCCCTGATTACATTGATCCGCTGTTTCATCGCGCCATCAGTGGCCGTCCCTGTTACAACCTTGACCCCATTCTCACTAGTGCTGATTATGTGCAAACCTGTGCGAGGTACTATAGCCAAGATGCGGATGATGTTCTAATTGAAGGGGTGATGGGGCTGTTTGATGGCCGTGGGGGCACCAGTGAAGGCAGTACGGCGGCCATTGCCCAATTACTGAATGCCCCGATCCTCTTGGTCTTGGATGTGCAAAAACAGGCAGCATCGGTCGCAGCCTTGGTTTATGGCTTTTGTCACTACCATCCAGCCCTGAGAATTGCCGGAGTCGTTCTCAATCGCGTCGGCAGCGATCGCCACCGCCAAATTTTAGAAGATGCCCTTGCGCCCCTTGGCATCCCCGTCCTTGGTGTCCTCTACCGCGATCAGCAGCTTGCCCTACCCAGCCGCCACCTTGGGTTAGTTCCACCCCACGAGTCAGCAGCGTTTCAAGCCGTGGGCGATCGCCTAGCTGTTCTTGGTTGCACCTGCTTTGATTGGTTGCACCTCGAACCCCTTTGCGCTCCCCTGTTCCCTGTCTCCCCTCCCCTCTCCTCTCTCCCCCCTCTTCCCTCTCCCCTCAACATTGGTATTGCCCAAGATGCTGCGTTTCACTTCTATTACACCGATGCCTTAGATGTGTTACGCACCCTAGGAGCAACCCTTATTCCGGTATCACCGCTGCGAGATCCTTGCCTCCCCCCCAATCTGAGCGGCCTGATTCTAGGGGGTGGCTTTCCTGAGGTGTTTGCTGCCGAGCTAAGCGCCAATGAGTCTTTTTTAAGTGCTCTGCGCCACAGCCTCCAGCGTGGGTTACCCGTCTATGCCGAGTGTGGGGGGTTAATGTACTTGGCGCAGGGGATTCACACCCTAGAGGGTCAGGTTTATCCCCTAGTGGGGCATCTGCCGACAGTTGCACACATGGGCGATCGCCTCACCCTAGGCTATCGCACTGCAACTGCACTGCACGCTACCCTGTGTGTTGATCAAGGGCAGCAGGTGTGGGGGCATGAGTTTCACTACTCTAGGGTGACACCATCCCCCCTCTCTCCCCTGTGGCACCTCAACAGCTTGCCAGAGGGATGGGGAAGTGATGATGTCCATGCCAGTTATCTGCATCTGCACTGGGGAGGCCACCCAGAATTTGCCATGAAATTTTTGCAACGGGCAGCGCATTTTTCTAGGTCACCACATCTGTGTTAGCCTGCGCAAACTACCCAACGCTGATTCTACGCATAGAGCGCGGGCTTTCTGTAGCCCTCCAGTTATCTCGCAAGACAACTAGGAACCTCTAGGCTGGTTTACCCAAAAAAGTGCCGTAAAGCCCTTGCCTACCGCTACGCGGAAGCAAGCTAACAGGTATTGGGATATAGGACGCAAGCTATTTTATCTGCCCCAATAGACTCATGCTAGTTAGAGAAGCCAAGCTAAAGGGGACACAGGCATAATATCAGGCTCTAGATGAAGCCATCCGTACGGCACAGTTTGTGAGGAACAAGTGTATTAGGTACTGCATGGATAACAAGGGCGTGAAAAGACCCTATCCACCAGAACTCATAGTTGTCCCGGATGCGGGTTTGAGACGGATCGAGACAAAAATGCTGCCCTAAACATCCTGAAGAAAGGGTTAGGCATTGTGGGGATGGAATGCAAAACAGTACCTTTGGGCAAAAGGGAACTGCCTCGCAAGGGGGAACGACTGGGGAGATAAGCACCGCTACTGGGAAGGGGCGCCCCAACTCAGTACGTGCTGTCGCTGAACCAAGAACAAGAATCCCCTGCCTTTAGGCATGGGGAGTATGTCAAAGGGGATGGGATTAAGGGGGGTGAATTTCGAGACAATATGGCCATTGGTGGATGATACGAGTAAAATTGCACGCTTCAGGGGCATACTCAATGCCGGGGAGGGCTAGACTGGTGAACTGATGCTTGGGCTTTCTTCAGGTATTTTTCAATAGTTATCTGTTTGAAGTACTTAAATTTCAAGCGGCAAAGCCGCTCCGCCTCAGTTAAATACTGTAGGCCTGTGCGGATATCTCCTGCACCTAAAGTAGCAATGCCAGCCCTCAGGAGTAAATCTGGATCATCAGCACGATGGCGTCGCAGTTCATATTGATCACGAGATGCCTGAGTCAGCGCACTTGCAACCAACAATGCTAGCGAAGCCTCCTCGCCTTTCAGAGGTAAAACTCGTTTAGTGATGGCCTTGAGGACATCTTGAGGCACGCGGATCGTTTCCTGAGCAACTCGAGCTGCCAATTCGTCTTCTTGGGGTACTCCTAAGAAGTTTGCCAACGCTGCTAACGTTTGATCACAGGATGCTTGAGTTGAATGCTTAACCGTTGGCAGATAAATGACAGTACCCATGACATTCATGGCCAAGGTAGGGGACTGTTGGTAACACTGAACCGAACGGATCGCCCTCAAAGAAAACTGATAATACTCAGTATCCCACTTCGGTATATGGAAGAGGGGGGTAAAAAGCCAATTATTGTTGTGAGGCTGCTTGCTTAAGCCAACAAATAGAGGCAGTCCAAGCCAAGAGCTAACAGTAAGAATCTTGGTATTCTCATCAAACTTGAACTCCAATTTATCCCAATATTCGCAGGCCAGCAGACTAAAGAACATATAGAAAAGCAACAATGCCAATAGTTGATTGCCAACCCCATACACCCATAAACCCGATGGTGACTTTAACAGGGTAATGATTGCTGGTGTTAGGACAAACTGGCTAACAGGCCACGCTGCAATCAGTAGTACAACGGTACCCATCCCCGGTACAAACCGGAGTAAAAATACCTCCATTGCCACGCGTGCTACTCCCCTTAAGTCAAGCAGCGCCGTAATAAAATTAGCCACCATTAGATATAGCAGCCATGTCAGTAAACCTATCAAAATTACCAATACAATGAGTCCAATCGTTAGGTTTCTAGTGAGGTCACTGGCAAGATTTTCGCTATAAATCAGAGCAGCGTAGTTATTCTGAATATAGGCTGGGTTAAAGGAGATCAATAGCCCCCAGCCAAAAATAAGTGTAAAAACTCCTGCAATAAGACGGCCAATTAGATCAAAGCCCTCAGTTCCCACTAGGGTATATTGGTTGCCACTTGCAAAACGATGGATTCGTAACATAAAGCAAGCAATTTAGCCGTTACACTCTATCCTATCGAAGCGTCTTGAGACGCTTAGTATTCCACATTACACAGGTCACAGAGATGCCCAAAAGTGTTGAAGATTAGTTGCATCTTATTAAGCTAGTATGGGGCTACCCAATGCTGCACTCCACAATAGTGACAGGTACTTCGGAAGTTTTATGGAAGCCAAGTTCTTTCCTTGCAGCAGCTATCTCCAACCTTTCGTTGTGCTGGTTGGCTCAGTTCTTTAAGTTCACGCTGAATTCTCTCCCCAATCCTCAAGACAGCGGATAGCAAGGTATGCTGAGTTGTATGAGCTTCAGTCGAATTGGCCGATGGATTGATCAACTTCAGGTGGGAATGCGCCTGATCCTTGCTCTGTTGGTGGCTGTTATTGCCCTTGCCCTTACGGGTACTTGGCTAGAGTTAGGACAGCGACTTCTATTTGCTTGGGATGTGGGCATCACTACCTACCTGCTGTTGCTCCTGAAAATGATCGTCAGTGTCAATAGCTTACAAACCCAGCGGCGAGCGCAGGTGGGGGAGCCTAACGCGCTCACGATCCTTATGCTGGTGGTGTTTACGGCCATTGCCAGTATTGTGGCAACGGGTTTACTCTTAGCAGATACCAAAATTCCTAATAACCCCCTGTTGGCCTTACAGGTGAGCTTGGCGACATGGGCGGTCATTGCTGCATGGTTTTTAACTCATACCTGCTTTGCATTGCAGTACGCCCGCTACTACTACGATGACAACTACCATACCGTTAATGAGTTTGGTTATGCGGGGGGTCTGGATTTTCCGGGAGACGGCGAACCCGATTACCTCGATTTTATGTATTTCTCCTTTACGATTAGCCTGACATCACAGACCTCTGATGTCTCTATCGAGGGGCGACACATTCGTCGTCTTGTGCTGTTTCACCAAATTGTCTCCTTCTTTTTCTACAGTGTTATTGTCGGGTTGGTGATCAATGTCATTGCGGACTTGTGGTGATGTGGCACTGGCAAACCACTGAACTGGGGGTATTTTTAACCTGTGACCTGCTATCAGACTTTCGCCATGGGTTCTTTAGTCGCACTTGGCAGGGTCAGCCCCTCGAATGTCTCACGGCGGCACTGGGGTCAACTGCACCTTCGCTGCACACTCAACAGGTGCATGGGAATCGTGTTGTCTTAGCCGCAGACGTGTTGGCCACGCAAACCCGTTTAGAGGCCGATGCTCTAGTTACCACGGCGGCGGATCAAGCTCTGTGGGTGTGCAGTGCTGATTGTGTGCCACTGCTGATTGCTGATCAAACGACGGGACGGGTTGCGGCAATTCATGCGGGCTGGCGGGGGACGGCTGCTGAAATCACCAAGAAAACAATTGCCCAAATGCAGGCGTTGGGTAGCGAGTTGGCTAGTTTACGGGTGGTACTAGGGCCTGCCATTCAGGGTAAGCGATATCAAGTGGGTTTGCCGGTGGCCTATGCTTTGGCGGCAACCGTGACAGACGTAACCGATCAGGTCGATGCTGCGATGGTCTCTACAGACCTTTACCAATCCTTAGCAAGGTTGGATCCGGCAGTAGTGTTTACGGATGCAGACCCGCAACGGCTGCGGATTGATGTGGCGCGGGTCAATCGGTTGCAACTGTTGCAATTAGGGCTACAGGAGGATCAGATAGCGCTGTGTCCCTACTGTACCTACGAAGATGCGACCTACTTTTTCTCCTACCGCCGAGAACGCCTCAAACAGGTGCAGTGGTCAGGAATTGTTAGTCAGTAACCATGATTGGCGTGGCGTGGGGACAAGACATTGCTCTGCGGTGGTGCGATCGCCTGCGGTGCACTCACAAGGGCGATCGCCCCCAAAGTCAACAACCAGCGATCATTTGTGTCCTAGGCTTTACGGAAACCGCCTTAATTCCCGGAATTTCAGCGGCAGGCAAAACCGCCACCGATCGCCGCTATACTGCCCTAGCCGATGGCGAATTTTTACTCAGGGGGGTTCAACCCCGCTACCAGTACCCCCTTCCCCCCCTGATTGAGGGAGCCTCCCCCGCCCTTATTAGCCGTGCCCTCATCGAACGCCTCGATCTACCCCTCTACGTTTTCAATGCTGGCCTGCCAGCACCGGGGTTGGTGCCAATGATTGACCTAGGGGGAGTGCCCGCGCGGTGTGTGAGTACAGGGCACGCCATGAGCCGCGTGATGGTTGAGCATTTGTGGCACCAAGGATGGCAGTGGGGCGAACGGTTGAGCCAAGCCCACCCTTGGCTGGTGATTGGCGAATGCGTTGTTGCGGGCACAACCACTGCTTTGGCACTGTGCGAAAGCTTGGGAGTTACGGCACAGTACTGTGTGGGCAGTAGCCATCGCCAGAGTAACCATGGGCAAAAGTGGCAGATTGTCCAGCAGGGGCTGAGCCAGTTACCCCCCAATCCAGACCCTTTGGCCTGTGTGGCGGCCATTGGTGATCCGATGCAAGTGGTTGTTGCCGCCATGGTTTTACGAGCTAGTCAAACCTGCGCTGTTCTTTTGGCCGGGGGGTCACAAATGATTGCGGTGTATGCCTTGGCGCAGGCGATCGCCCGGTGGCAGCAGTTACCTTGGCGGCCTGATCAAATTGTTGTGGGTACCACTCGCTGGATTGTAGAGGACACCACGGCTCACATCAGCACCTTAGCTGCGCGGGTTGAGTGTCCGCTCCTCTATAGCCAACTGAATTTCACGACCTCCCGTCATGCAGCCTTTCGAGCCTATGAAGCAGGGTTTGTAAAGGAAGGAGTCGGGGCGGGTGGCTGCTGTATTGCGGCTCATCTTTTGGCGGATTGGCACAACGAGCAGATGGTTGCGGTCATTGACAGCCTAGGCGATCGCTGGCATAAGCGCCTTGCTGAATAGGTACGTTGCAAGCAGACATGCAACCCTGTAGCTTGCGCTCAGATGGCGGTAAAACAGGGCTTGTATTTTGATCCCAAAACAAACGTTATAAGCTGAGAAGAAGTGGCCAGTATAAGGCAGTGTGCAATGGAGCAGCAGATTGTCCATGCAACCGTAGGACGGGTACGGTTTCGGGTGCCGCGACTACGCTGGGATGCCAACTATGCTGAACTAGTGGTGCAGTTGCTAGAGTCTTTGGCCATTGTGGAGCGGGTGCGCTTAAACCGCCAAGCCGCCACAGTGGTTGTTGAGTATCAGCCCCATTTACTCGCTGCCAACACCATCCACGATGCCCTTAGTCGCTGCTTTAGCCAAGCAACGGTTGCCACTCCCCAGCCATGTCCGCCCACGGCGGCACCTGCGGATGCGATCGCCCTCGAAGATTACGAGGCGCAAGTGGAGGCCGATGCCCGCCTTGAAACCGATTGGGAGCGCTTAGGGTTACCCCTTGTTGCCTTGGGCGTATCACTGTTGAGTGTGCCGTTCGAGCTTCCCTTTGTCGTCGTGGGGGCAGCGGTGCTTGCCAGTGCGTGGCCATGGTTTCAGCGCGTGGGGCATCAGGTCAGCCAAGGGCATCCTCCCAATGTCGATTTACTCGATAGCCTGTGGATTGGGCTGCACACTGCCAACGGTCAGTTTTTAGCACCCGCCTTAAAAACTGCGATGGTTGGGGTGAGGGCAGATGTGCGCGATCGCCACCGACGACAGCAATTACACGCCTATCCCAGTGTCTTAATGGAGCACTATCAGCACCTTACGGTTGAGCGAGGGCAGGTTCCCCTAACGATTGAAAGCCAACAACTGCAAGCTGGGGATATTTTCTGGCTACAACCCGGAGAGTTAGTGCCTGCCGATGGTAAGGTTTTGGTTGGCATCGCAGAAATTGAGCCTGCTCACTTTGCCCCCTCGCGCCAAGTGATGGTTGTCCGCCCAGGAGACTCCCTAAACGCCGGTAGCCAAGTGATTACCGGGCAACTACAGGTGCAAGCCACCCGCACGGGTTGGCAAACTCGCCTTGGCTTGATCACTGACTTGCTGCACACAGAGCCTGTCTATGATAGTGCCTTAGCACACCAGCAAGGAGAATTTGCCCGTCATGCTGTTTTACCCACCTTGGCATTAAGTGCCGCATTGTGGTTCTCCACAGGAGCCTACGGGCCGGCGATCGCCCCCCTGCAATTTGACTTTGGCAGTGGCGTCCAACTCTCACTGCGTACCGTCCTCCTGTCTGCCCAAGTATTTGCCGTGCAGCAAGGGGTTTACCTGCCAACCGCTGGCACCCTCGAATATCTTGCCCAACTGGATTGTTTAATTATCGATGGTCGCTCAGGCATTCCCGACCTCTTAGGGTGTCAACGCCTGATTCAAACCCTACGACGTATCGGCATAGCCACCTACGTGGTGCATCCAGAGGCGCATACCGTCCCCATGGAGGGAGCCACAGACCTCACCTCAGATCGCCTTAGCGATTTACAGTGCTATCTGCAGGGCAAACAGTACCGTGTGGGCTGGCTCAGCTTTGGGGAAGCCTGTAGTTGTCCCCTAGATCAGTGGCTGCCAATTCGCTGGGCGCCTTCCACCTTTACCCCCAATGCCAAAGTTGTCGTCTTGCTCGATCCGGAGTGGGCGGCGCTTAGTCGTGGCATTGCCCTAGCCCGGGATGCCCTAGAGCGTACCTACCAAAATGTTGCCTTAATTACCTTGCCTAACCTCGCTGTCACCTTTGGCGGTATGTTTTTGGGGCTGCATCCTGTGGTCAACGTAGTCACCAATAATGTCACTGCCTTTATGGCAGAATTTCTCCATGGCGACGCTCCCCAGTTCCGCACTGAATTATTGCCCTCTAGGCCAGCCCCCTCGTTACCCACGACCCAACACGCGCGCCCTAGCATACCTCAGTTGGCCTTTGCACCCTAAGGATCACCATGTCAATGCCTTACCAGCCAATTCTTTTGCGCCTGTTGCATGGAGTGATGGCGCTGTTGACCCTTCTAGCGCTGCTGTCGGGGTTTTGGGTCTATAACACCTACGATGGTCGTTGGGGGACGTTACCCTTACCATCAGTCTCGGATATTCAGGGGATTCACGGCACCATTGCACTGGTGGCATTACTGCTGTTTCCGTTCTTTGTGCTCTACAGCTTTCACCTTGGCGATCGCCGCCTCATTCAACCAACATCACTGCGCCAGCTATACTCTATCGGTCAACCGGCAAGCTGGGTGGCATTGCACCGGATTGCGAATACCGTAATGCTGCTAGTGCTCACCTTTGCCGTGCTGACGGGGCGAATGATGAAGGAAGAGTGGCTACCAGCGGGCGAAAAAAATCACGGTTGGTACCTCGCCCATCTCGTGGCTTGGGGCTGTGTTTTTTTGAGTTTAGGAAGTCATCTGCTACTTGGCGCAAAAGTGGGAGGGCTGCCTCTGCTGCGCTCTATGTTCAGCCGCCAGATGCGTAGCGAGGATCGACCGCATTCATGGTGGCGTGGCCTGAAGCTTACGCCCTCTAACCGCTTGCTACAGGGGCTGGAAGTGATAATTATCCTCGGCATTGTTGCCGCTTTTGTCTTACCAGCCTTCAGCAGTTGATATTTCTATCTTAGCTCTAAGCGGACTGTTGGGTTTTGACCAGAAGTGTTGAATCTAGGCATAAAACTTTAGATTTCAAGGTACACGGCTCTCCCGTTAGTGCGATGATAATTTTTACTAACTAGAGAAGCAAGCTAACAACCTGTCCCGAAAATTGTTGAAATTTACAAAGCCATATGCTTGTCGTTTAATCAATTTAATACAATTATTGATTCTATTGATTTATTGATTCCTTCCATTGTGAGGTATATGCTCATTGTGACACGAGAGGAACAGAACGTGTACCTTTGGGGCGAGCGGTACCTAGTAGGGGCTTAACCGCAGTAGAAATATTAAGTTTTGTTGCAGAATTCAACAGCTGTGGTTAGAAGGGTTTCTGGAGCTGGTGTTTTAATTCTTGGCCGCAGACCGGCTGCTTCAGCAGAGGCGGTACTGACCATAACTGTGCGTGTTGCTATCCCCTGAAGAGCGGTCGGCTCCAAGCTCCTTAAAAGAGGCTACGCTAACACTTTACTATACTATTTTTATTATTTTGCTTGGCTTTTTATTATTTTGCTTGGCAAGCCCATTTTGTTTACTTTCCAATCCTGTGCAATGCCTCGATCCAGATCTTGAGTTCCTGCTTAGCTAGGTTTTTATCCGTCAACTCCTGTTCCTGATGGGCGATGTAGGTATTGCGAAAGTCATTGATGCGGGTGACGGTTTCTAGCAGTTTGCGCCCGCCCTGAAACCGTAACTGAGTTTGCAAGGCTTCAAATACACCACCGATTTTTGTGGTGTCGTTGAGCGCGTAGTCTAGGCACGATCGCAGCAAGCCGATCAGTGACAACCCATTATTAAATACCAACGTCCGTTTCAGGTTTTGGGCGAGCTTGCGGTAGTAGTCCTCTGATTTACGGTCTACACCACCTAGGGAGGGAGCAAACCAAGCTTTTTGATCCTCTACGGTGACGGGCATCTCTGGTTGCAGTCGCCGCACTAGGAAGCCTTTCGCCACTTCATCAATGGAACCAAGTAGGGCGGTAAAGACAGGAGCATAATTCATACCTTCTTTGTTTTCAAAGAAGCGATAGAGCATCACGGCTTGATCGGCAGCACGGCGATAGCGGGAAGGCAAAGCATTGAGAATCTCTGGATCAATCAGGCTATCCACCGTAGCCACTTCTTCATCGGATTGCCCCAAGTTCACAAACAGGGGTAAGTCTTGAAATTCCTCAGATTGGAGCAAGTTTTGCAGAGCGGGAGCACAGGCGCGGGCAAGTTCGGCAAGGGTATCGCCTGCCATGCGTTCAAACACGCCTTGGGGAATGTAGAGATAGTGCCATTGAGTTGTTTCACTCGAAGCAGCTTCGCACCAGGCGATCGCAGCTTTAGCTTTCAAGGGCACATCCCGATCTTCGCGCCCTTTGGTTTCCACTAGGTAGTAGTGACCATCAAGGGTGCGGACAAAGAAATCGGGGGTGTAGAAGGCAAGGCGATCGCCATTTGCCAGGTAATCAATTCGCAAGCATTGAGGTCCGGCATTTTTAGCAAAGGCAGCGACATCGGGAGCGCGATCGCAGAACTTCGCCACTGCCACTTCTAATTCTCGGTTGCAGGGGACGAGGTTAAACAGGGTCTTGGCCGCTTCCAGGGCGGGACGGCGCTCGCTGAGGGTGACTTGAAAGGGTTTCCAGGTATTCAGGGATTTGGGCGGTTCAACCATCAGCCGTTCTTCGGTGGTGATGGTGCGGCTGCGAATCAGGGGCACAAACACCGCCCGCAGGTGTTCGCCCACGTCAGAATCAGCTAACCGAGCCACTAGCGCCGGATCAAACAGAGTGGTTTTCTGCTCAAACAGAATCTCTTCCAGAAAGGTCTGGATCAGGGGCGCGAGGATGGGATGGAGTCCCCGCAGTTTGCAAATGGTTTCCAGTTGTTTGACGTAGTAGGAAACCGCACCAATGCCTGACTCCAGCAGAGGCAGACTCAACTGCATTTTTTCAACAACTTCGCCTGTAAACAGATGCCGTCCCTCATACTCAATTGTGTTGCCCTCACCCCCAGCCCCTCTCCCCACTTGGGAGAGGGGGGCCGAACCATACTCTTGTCCCCCTTCTCCCGCCCTGGGAGAAGGGGGTTGGGGGGATGAGGGGGCGAGGGGTAAGGGTTTATAGGGCTTAAACGCTGTTTTCACATCCTGAATCGTCAACCCTTCCAGCCTGGGCACCATCCGAAAGCCCGCAGACAGGGTGGGAAGCTGGATATTCAGAGCATTCACATCCTTATGGGCTTCATCAGGGAAGATGGAAATTGTCGTGGCAGGAACGCGATCGATTTCCACAATTTCCAGCGGCAAGCCTTCCTGAGCCAGTTCTTGCTGATAGAGGCTGGCGAAGGCGGGATGCTCCACCACCGTCACCAGTTCATTGGCTTGACCAGGGGGAGTCATACGGCGCAAGCCTCGTCCTAGCGTTTGTTCTGGCAGAATGTTGGCTTTGGAACTGTAGGGACGCAGGGGCACGATCGTCGTCACGTTTCGCACGTCCCAGCCTTCCCGCAGCATCAGCACCGAGACAATGCAGAAATAGGGACTGGCGTTGCTATCCAGTTCCCGGCTGAGTTTTCGCAATGCCTTCAGGTCATCGTCGCTGATGGCTTTTTCGTCTTCGACAAATTCATACCGCGCCTCTTTGCCCCGTCCCACTTTCTTCAGCTTGCCCTTGAGGTTGGTGTGCAGGTTGATGGTTTTGCCATTGAGTTGCTCAAACAGCGGGTCGGTGTTGAGGCGTTGAGTAATCTGGTCGGCAGCTTCGGTGTCATCGCACATGATGAACAGCAGGGGCTTTTTGCCGCTGGCTTGCCACTCGGCTTGGCTGGCTTTCCAGCGTTCGTAACCCAAGAGCAAATGCTGTTCCCAGCGGTAGGCGGCGTTGTCGTCGGCTTGTTCGACTAACTTGCGACTGGCTTGCCCAATCAGCGGGGTTTTGACAATTCCGGCATCGACGGCTTCCCCCAGGGGCGTATCGCAGATAATATGCTTGAAGAGTTGCCCTTTGTTGTCTTTGGGGGTAGCGGAAAAATCCAGTTGGGCGACCAGTTTATTGCCACTGCGCGCCAAGATGGTTTCATGCAGGGTGCGGATGGCTTCGTTCCAGGCAGAGCCAGGGTCCCAAACGTGGTGGGCTTCGTCGTTGAGTACCATCACCTGGCGGTGGGCGGTGATGCGATCGCGCAAGGCTGCCCCCGTATCCAGCGCCTTCGTCTTAGAGACGGCTGGCCCCAGCCAATCATAGGTCTCTTGCTCAGCTTTCTGTTTGCGTTTGGCGGTGTCGTAGAGGCGATGGATATTGGTGAGGTAGAGCGTCCCCCCCGTAGCGGCACCGCTGGCTTCGTCTTGCAGCACTACCGATAGGTTCCAGTCGCCGCGCCATTCGGGAGGAATCAGGGGGTCTTCGTCAAACACGCGCCCGTTGCCAAAGTCGTCTTTGAGGCGTTCGTACACGGTGAGGTTAGGGGCAATCACGACAAAATGCCGCGCCATTTCTGAATCGGATTCCCGCAGGGCGTGGAAATAGCTCCAGACGATGCACAGGCTCATCACCTTTGTCTTTCCGGCTCCGGTTGCCAGTTTGAAGGCATAGCGGCTCCAGGCATCTTCATCTTCGGTGATACCCAGGGCTTGCAATTCGGCATTGGCGCCGCCAAATTCGGCAATGATTTGGGATAGGCACTCAATCCGCCGGACTTCTTTGAGATAAATCAGAGTCTCGACGGCTTCTCGCTGGCAGAAGTAGTAGCGAAACTCAAATTCTTCTCCATCGGGGGTAGTTTTGCGGTGGGCGCGGTTAAACCAGTGATTCAGCAGTTGAATCGTGGTATCACTGGCGCCGATGTAAAAGGCTTCTCGCCACTCTCGCACCGCTGCCCGTAGGTTGTTGACCACCTCGATCGGGGATGCCCGTCGTCCCTGCACAACATTGCTCGCAGTGCCTATGTTTGTAGTGACCGCTTCAGCGGTCTTTTCCACCCGCACGCGATGGGCGTTGGGTTCTTGCCAAGGGGCAAACAGGGGTTCAAGGACGGTGGGATTGAGGGTGGAAGAGGTCATGGGCTAGGCTGTAGCATATCTACTGAAGCTCTGCATTTGCAGTGATCAAGGTATCCCAGAGGTTAGCTCATCATTAGCGCATTAATTGTTGGCGCAAGTTGCGGAGCGCAACGCCTGTACCTTGTTCAGCGGCGGTAGCGAAGACTTGAGCAATGAGTTCAGGCAGATCCACCCCTGGAAAATAGCGACTGCGGGTTTGCAGTGCATAGGTTTCCCCTTGCAGGGCATACATCTTTAAACCACTTTTTTTGAGCAGCCAGACTTCAGAAACACCGTAAGGGGCATAATCTTCAGCAGCGGTATAGGTGGTCACATCAATTTCAATCACCAGATCCGGGGGCGGATCGGTCTGCCAATTGATGCGGTCTTTGCCGACGGCTGCCTGCCAGTTATCGATGTAGAAGCAGTAGTCGGGTTCAATGCCCCCTACTTCAGGACTATCCATTGTGATGGGGGTAAAGGCTTCGTAATTTCGATTTTCGCTATCGAGGAGGATTTTAACCACATCAGCCAGAATATTAGCTTCGCGTCCGTGGCGGGGKAGGGGACTCATCAGCAAAATTTCTCCGTCGCGATACTTGATGCGGGGGATGGAGCCATCGCCGCGACTATCACGTAGGGTGCAGTAGTCTTGCCAGGTTCCGGGCATGCGCATGACGCTACCAGGGGGAAGATGAATTTTTTCACGGGAGATGACCGCATACATAAGCCAACCTAGAATGAGAGCTTTTGAAACAGTTCGGCGACAGGTAGCGTGAATCCGGGAATCACCTCTTCCCCATCGAGGGAATCGACGGATTTCAGTAGGCGATCGGGTTCTTGGGCAGAGCGATAAACCAAGACATAGTGTTCGCTAGGGTGAATAATCCAGGCCAGACGGGTGCCATTCTCAAAGTATTCCACCAGCTTGTCGTGAATTTCCTCTACGGTGTTGCCGGGAGACAGCACTTCAACTGCCAGATCCGGCGCACCATCCAGAAAGCCCGTAGGCAGTTCGGTCATCCCTTGCAGGCGTTCTTTGGCAAAGAAGGAAATATCGGGCGATCGCCGATTTCCACTCTTCATTTTGAAGGCAGTGCTGGAATCAAACAAAGCTCCTAATTTCTGGGCATTGACAACAGCAAAAAGAGCAGAACTTAGCGTGATAGCAAGATTGCCATGTAGTGCCCCTGAACTTCCCATATCAACTAATTCCCCATTCACAATTTCATAGCGATGCCCATCTTTTGGCAGTGCCATGAATTCTTCATCGGTCCAAATTTTTTTATCTGTTTTTAATTCAGTTGACGTAGACACGAATGACCCCCTTATTCAAGTAATGCTGTATCTTCTAAGCTGCACTTCCTTTTCCTGATAACAATTCAGCAATCAATGGCTTAGATTTAGCAAGTTGACTCACTGCCATAATGGAAAAGCCGAGCAGGTTACCCTCCAAATCTACCCGTTCCATCACGGCATCATTTTCTGTTTCCCGCATATAACCGGGAGCATCCGAGAAAATAACCTCTAGGAAGTCAGCTTCCGGATCAAACCAAACTTTTACTCGCTCTGCCATAGGGTTTCTCCTTTTTTAAGTTTATCCGTGAAATAGGCGGTGACAATAAAGGCATCGTCGGGGAGATACTTCACCACCACACAAAGCCATTTATCCCCAATTGCCGTTTGGGTATAGAACCGATAAAGCAGTGCCATGCTTTCATCACTGCGAGATTGGCGTACCAGTTTTGGCTGTTTCAGGGTGTCAATGATTTGAGCATCCATGCCGACCATTTCAGGGTGATCGAGAATATGCGCTAACCGTTCTTCGGTCAAACGTATTTCTCGATTCTGATAGTCGAGCAGAATAGGCATTGGGCTACACCTCCACCTCTACGGTAATGGAGGTATCGCAGCCAAAGGTATCGACAACTTTGACGCAGGTAGTGTATTTGCCGGGAGCAGGATAGGTGTAGCCCGCATCGCTGATGGTTTTGAGGCTGCGATCTTTCCGCGTCCGATAGTCTTGCCAGTCGTGGTTGAAGGGTTTGCCGGGCTGCCAGTTGAAATCTACAGCCCAGAAGTCAATAAAATCAAAGCCGCTTTTAATAGCTCGTTCCCTGATCGCTTCCAGTTCTTTGGTGGGTACTTCAGCAAGCGAGGGGATGAACTGGGTGAGTTTGATGTCTACGGTGCGGAGTCCCTCACCCCCGGCCCCTCTCCCAGAGGGGGAGAGGGGGGAAGAACGATAAACGGGTTCGGCGGCAAGGAGAGCGACTTCCAAAAATGGCGGCGGTGCCTTGCGGTTTTTCTCCATGATTTCGCGGGGGATTTGCACCAGCTTCAGCTTTACGCCCAACTCCTGTACCAGGGCATTCACCGTCAGATGCAGATCCATCTCAAACTCCCAGGCGAGGCAATAGCACTCCCGCCCGCCCGCCGCCGCAACCGCTTGGGCGACCTGTTTGGCTTCGTCGCGGGTAAAGATGGAGTCGATACCGTCCACATGGCAAAATGCCCCGGCTTTGCGCCCATGCAGTAGGGGGGAGGGTGGGTTGGTAAGAATTTCGGCTTTGAAGAACTCCAGAATCACCCGGCGATGTTCCTCATCCGCCCCCTGCAAGCGATCCTTTTGCCACCACTGCCGCTCGTAGCGCCCTAGGTTATAAACATCAAAAGCGCGATAGGGTTTGCCTTCACGGTACAGTTTGCGCTGTAGCTCAATCAGCCGCTTGCGGGAGGTGTGGATGGCAAAGCGCCCCAAGTCGCACATAATCCACCGGCGACCCAACCGCTCGGCTACTGCCCCAGTGGTGCCACTGCCACAATTATGAATGGCACAAACCTCTGTGAGATAGGAGTGGACTGATTCTACTTCTAGATCATAAACGTCTTCTTTGCTGGAGACTGTTGCTACCTTAGTCAAAGGCACGCCCTCTAGGGTGGAACCCCAAAAGACGATATCACCGGCTTTGAGATCGCTTGCCGCAATCCACTCAGCCCCTTGGGGACTAAATTGTTCCGCACTAATCGCTTGAATCCAGGCTGTGACACCTTCCAGGTTGGTTATGACGTCCTTGGCAGGAATATGCACAGTCCGCAACCCCAACGATCGCAAGTAGGCATCCCGGTTAGCGTCATGGGCGATCGCTTTTGGACTGCTGTGAAAAGAAGCTCCATCCACTTCGACGATGAGGTGTGCTTCACGGGCGTAAAAATCGGCAATGTAGCGTCCGATCGGGTGTTGACGGCGAAAGGAAATCCCTAGCTGCTTGTTCCGTAGGGCACTCCACAGTTTGCGTTCTGGCGGGGACATATTCTGACGCAACTCACGACTGCGCCCCCGCATGTATGGCGGAATGCCTGACCAGTCGGAGTTACCACCAAGGGTTCGGGGGGCTGTTTTAGCCAGAACTTTGTGATCGGCGGTGAGCCAAAGGGTTGTGTCTGAACGGGAATGCTGTAAGCCAATCATCTGGCCTTGATAGGGGCGATGAATGGTGCGAAGAACACGATGAGCTTTGCCGTCGTGGGCGAGGACGAGGTCTCCAGGCTGGATGGTCTCGATGGGAACGAGAGCGAGGTTAGCCCCTCCCCAGCCCTCCCCGCAGGCGAGGAGGGAGTTGGAGCCAGAGTCATTGTCATTGTCCCCCCGCGAGCCGAGAGTTAGGAGGCGGAAACTGGGATTGATCTAGGAACGATTCACCATTTCCCCCCGCGAGCCGAGGGTCAGGGGGGCTAACTCGCCACACCCGCGTACCCTTCCGGACACAAAAGAAATCCGCCACCAGATCGCCTTCATTTGAAGTTGACTGGATAATCCACTCTAAAAGTTTCTCCGGCTTTTGAGTAGCATATCCAATGCGTTCGTCTGCCATTGGATTAATGACGGGGATTTCCCAAACATCACCGAGTTCTTTTTCAGTACTTTCAACGTATATATAATTTCCGGCTTCGTCTCTTTGCCACTCATTTTTTCCTAGCTCTTTATTCCATTTTCGATATGGCTGCTTCCGCGCCTTTTTTACTGGGATTGAGATCGGATTATAAATAAATGTATTGCTTTTTGAATAAAAGAAGATATTGTTATGAAATACATCGAATGCGGCAGAGTTAGCACCATATTTATTGGTGTAGTACCAAATGACTTCGGAAACCATTTGATCTGATCCAAACACTTCGTCTAAAATAAGACGCAATGTTCCACTAACCCGATAGTCAATATGAACAAAGATGCTTCCATTATCACTTAACAGATCGCGCATTAGAGCTAGGCGCTCGTACATCATGTGCAGATAGGAGTCGATTCCTTTTCCCCAAATATCCCGATAAGCAACCATTTCAAGCGTGGATTGGTCTTTTTGAATGGAATCCTCATCCCCGATCGCCACACTCATCGAAAAATCCGCGCCCACATCAAACGGCGGGTCAATATAAATCAGGTCAATCTTGCCCTTAAACTCCTGCAACAGGGAAGCCATCACCAGCTTGTTATCGCCCCAGATCAGCCGATTGCGAAAGTCATCCACACGGGGATTCTGCTGTTCAAACAGTTCCAACTGCCCCTCTGCCGCCGCTGCCCGTCGCGGTTCATCAATGCTTTCAATCTTCTGCATCGGCATGGCACACCCAGCAATATCCACCTCTCGCCGGTTGCCATATTCGTCATACTTGCCCTCCCAGACCAGTTCCGTCCGCATTTGGGAGAGGGGGTGGGGGTTGTGGGGGCCGTAGGTGGGTTGCTGGGTCATGATTAAGGCAAAAGGTAAAAGGTAAAAGGTACAAGGTAAAAAGTTCGTAGTAACGACTTTAGTCGTTGCTAATATTCATTATGGTGAACACTACGAGCTTAAAGAGCTACTGTTTCAAAGGCGATACGGACGGGGCTATCCGAAGGCGGCAAAAAGTTAAGTTTTTCAAAGCCAATCCCTTTTCATTGCTGATCTTTCATCAAAATCACTTTGTTGCCCGTTTCTTCAGCTTCAAGCTCATCTTGAGGATTACCAAACCAGACCACCAGCGTATTGCCCGTGCGATCGTAAAACACCTTTACTTCTGCCATACTGAATCTCCTTCTTTAATTGCGCTGGTTCGATAAGCTGTGATCAGAAACCCTTCGCCATTCAAACGTCTTGCCACGGCGCAAACCCACCGCCTTTTGCCATCATCACGATAAAACAAGTAAACCTGAGCGTCCGTTTTGCTGAGACGAATTTCATCTGGGTGGCTTAATGTATTTTGGACATCGGTTAAGCGGTTGAACAGGATTGGATGGTTAATTGTAACGATGAACTGCCAATACTCAGCAATTGTACGCACTGAAAAGCCAAGAGGGGTGACGATTTCAAAGAGGGTTTCAGAATGGGATGAGAAATCATCGGTCATAAACCCATTCCCCGATCGCCACACGCATCGAAAAATCTGCGCCCACATCAAAGGTTGGGTCAATATCAATCATATCCACCTTACCCTTAAACGATCGCATCCGCCCTCAGCCCCAGCCCCTCTCCTAGAACGGGAGAGGGGAGTTGAATCGATTAGACAACCAGTTTTGACGGCAGCAACGGTTCATTTATGAGGCTCACCAAATAAAATCACTGATGTGTGCAATTGTTGAACTACTTGAGTTGTAATATCACTTACGGTTAACCCCCCAGCAGTACCGCGACGAATAGAGCGCATTAGCACTAGGTCACACTGTTGTGCCTCTTGCAAAATTGCAGCGGCAATATCGTTGCTAACCAGAGTCTTAATAATAGTCGTGATCTGTGGGGCTTGCTCTTGAGTGATGCTCCCTAAATCGTCTTCAAACTGAGAGGTTTGCTCTTGGGGAGTGTTGGGCAGCACCACATGCAACAGAATCACTTTGGCATTACTCACTCCCGCCAAGGCTTGGGCAAAACGAACAATCCGCAGGGTCGTGGGGGTTAAATCCCGCGTGGGTACTAGGATGGTAGCAATGTTTTCTGGTGCATCCAACAGGCGAGTAATGGCTACAGGGCAAGGGCTTGACCAGAGGACGCTATCAATCATGCTGCCAAACAACCGTGCCTTGAGACTGCTGGTTTCTGACCAGCCCATAACAATAAGGCTGGCATTTTGTTCACGACTGAGGCGGGTAATGCCCAAGGCAACATCATCATCAATGCGAATGGCCGGAGTTACTTCCACTCCGTAGGCATCCGCTAGCTCAACCGCACGACGGATTAACTTACGACTGCGGATCAACTCACCCTCGAGTCGGGGATCGTCCATGTGGACTTGACCACGTACAATCGCTACCGAGACGACTCGCCCTGACTCATAGCGGGCTAGCAATGCCGCTAGTTCAATGAGCGATCGCTGAGTTTGGGGATTGTTGACCGGCACAACCACCGTAAACGGCGGCTGCGGATCCTCAGTGTCCCCATGGGAGCTATCCCACCATGCCGCCACTTCATCAATGGCCTCCTGTTCCGGCTGTGGAATGGGAATGCGATTGGCGGTGCGGGCGGTAATAATGGGGCCCAGAATTGAGGTCACCACCATCAGCACCAAGACACTGTTCAGGATGTCTTTGGTGAGAATCCCTTCTTGAAACCCCACTAGGGTGGCGGCTAGGGTGGCTGCCACCTGCGGCAGCGAAAGAGACCACATCGTCAGCATCTCTACCCGTGTGTAGCGGTACCATAGCGCAGCGAGCCATGCGGCAATAAACTTGCTGCCAATGAGGCCAACCACAATGGCCACCGTAATCCCAATGGATGCCAACGTCTTTACAAAGGCCGGGATGTCAATCAGTAACCCCATATCGACGAAAAAGAAGGGGATAAACAACACCCCGCCCACAAACTCCACCTTTTCTTTGACGGGGCTGTCGCCTAAAACGTCATTGACGGCCAACCCTGCCAAGAACGCACCGACAATCTGCTCAACACCAATGACTTGCGCACCCACCGATGCCACAAAGAGCGCCAAAAGGGTAAACAAAAATTGATTCCCTTGATCGTCGCGCGATCGCCGGAAAAATTCCTTCCCAGCGCGGTCAAACCCCCACAGCACTAAGACACAGTACAGCCCTAGGGTGATGAGTTGATTCACCAGCGTTAGGGCGGTAAACTCCCCCTGGTTAATCCCCACGCAGATAGCCAAGACGACCAGTGCAGCTGTATCCGTAAAAATGGTGGCACCAATGGTCACCGTCACTGCTTCGTTTTGCACCACCCCCAGCCGCCGCACAATGGGGTAGGCCAAAAGGGTATGGGAGGCCAGCAAAGAGCCAATGAGCAGTGATGCATTCCAGCCAAAATTAAACCAACGGCCAATGGTGATACCAGTTAAAATTGGCACAATAAACGTGAGAAGGCCAAAGGTCATCGAGCGTTGGCGGGTTTTGCGAAACTGAATGAGATCAATTTCTAAACCAGCGACAAACATCAGATAGACTTTGCCAATGTCTGACAGCAGCTTCATTGTCTCGGTATCGTGTGAGAGAAACCGCAGGCCATTGGGGCCAAGAATCACCCCGGCCAACAGCAATCCCACTAGACCCGGAAGGTGCAGCCGTTCAAAGACTGGAGGAATCAGCAGAATCACCGCCAGCAGAACCGTAAAGACAAAAATGGGGTTGCTGACATCCATTGGTGCTTACCCTGCTATGGACAAGAGTGTTGATTCAGATCATCAGATGCATCATCAGATCAAATTAGGCTTGCTGAGCCTCGAAGTAACGACCAATGGTTTCCACATCCTTGTCTCCACGCCCCGAGCAATTGAGGACAATCCGTGGTTGGCCTGTGAGTTGCGGGCACAGGGTTTCAAGGTAGGCAAGGGCATGGGCGGTTTCTAGGGCAGGCAAAATGCCTTCGAGTTCCGCTAAGCGCACACAGGCGGCGATCGCCTCGGCATCGGTCACGCTATAGTATTCCGCCCGGCCAATGTCTTTTAAGTAGCTGTGCTCTGGCCCCACCCCCGGATAATCTAAGCCTGCGCTGATAGAGTGAGCCTCGACCACTTGGCCATCTTGATCTTGGAGCAGGTAACTCATGGCACCGTGCAGCACGCCGACCTGTCCCTTGGTGAGGGTGGCGGCATGGTGAGAGCTATCGATCCCTTCGCCAGCGGCTTCAACACCAATGAGGCGAATCTGGGTATCGGGGACAAACTCGTGGAACAGTCCCATGGCATTCGAGCCACCGCCAACACAGGCCAGCAGAATATCCGGTAGGCCACCCCACTTTTGCTGACACTGCTGCCGTGTTTCCACCCCAATAATGGCATGGAACTCCCGCACTAGCATGGGGTAGGGATGGGGGCCGGCCACAGAGCCAAGGATATAGTGGGTGGTTTCCACATTGGTCACCCAGTCGCGAATTGCTTCAGAGGTAGCATCCTTGAGGGTGCCCGTTCCGGCACTCACCGGCGCAACCTCTGCACCCAGCAGCCGCATCCGTAAAACATTCAGCCGCTGGCGCTCCATATCCTGTACGCCCATATAGATCACGCACTGTAGGCCAAAACGAGCGCAGACAGTCGCCGTGGCCACACCGTGCTGTCCGGCACCGGTTTCGGCAATAATGCGCCGCTTGCCCATGCGCTGAGCAAGGAGTACCTGTCCCAAGGCATTGTTGATTTTGTGGGCACCGGTGTGGTTTAAGTCTTCGCGTTTTAAGTAAATTTGGGGTTGAACGTAGGAATTGGCGTAGTGGGCACTGAGGCGCTCAGCAAAGTATAGGGGGCTAGGGCGACCCACATAATCGTGGAGGAGCTGCTGTAGTTCCTGCTGAAAGCTGGGGTCTTGACGATAGTGATTAAAGGCCGCTTCTAGCTCTGCCAAGGCCGGCATGAGGGTTTCGGGGACGTACTGACCACCAAAGCGACCAAAGCGGCCACGATGATCGGGGCGGGCAGCGGTACTTAACGCATCAGTAGAAGCAGCAGTCACAGGCACAATCCTTCACGAGTAATGTTGAGGGGGTCTTATAGGATTGTGCCACGTCACGGCAGACGGCGGCTGAGGGTGCGGCTTGGGTTCAGCCAATCATCTAGGCACGCCTCTAAAACCTGCATTTCGGGAAAAAGGCTTTGCCGCAGCCATTGCCCAATCGCATCTAGAGGGGAAAATTCTGCCCCCACTTGCCAGTTGAGTCCTTGGCTGAGGGGGGTCAGGTGATTGCCCGGTAGGCTTAAGGCAGTGACCAGATCGGCAAATTTGGCTTTTAAGAGGCTACGCAGGCGGGCTGTTTGGTCAATGTCATCCTCTTGAAAGCGAATGAGGAGGTTGCGGCGGACGGGGTAGCGCTCTTGGATCAGGTGTTCTGTTTCTTTGGGGCTGGGGCTGAATTCAACGCCAACCGGCGCAAGGTTCTCCACCCAAGGAATGGATTGACTGGCGGCGTAGTTATTGAAGGCCATAAATATATTACCGGCACGATCGCCATCGTAGAGGCTATTAACGAGCAGGTGGAGCTTACAGCCCATACTGTGTCCCAACCCGTAGATCGGCAACCCGGGGGGGTGGCCTTGGCGGTACTCCAGCCAGTCAAGGGCATAGTCAAGTTTGTTGAGCACCTCAAGGGCGATCGCCGCGTGATCAAAAGTGTTGACAAAAGGGGTAGCGATAATGCCATAGCCAATGGTGGCTAAGTGCTCCAGCAAGCGCCGATAGGTCAACTGGGGGGCTGCCGCCACAAAGGCACCCCCAAGAAAATGAATCCAGCCCACGGGACGACGCGGCACCAACAGCCAGTTGCCACGCACCTCTTGCCATTCCAAAATGATTGACCTCCAAACGTGCGTAATTAACTGTAATGTAACGAATACGCAGACAACGGTGTAATAGGTGTAATAGGAGACGGTATGGTCGCTCAACTGATTGCCCTTGGCGCAGCCGGAGTTGGGGTACTGGCAGCACTAGTGGCTCTAGGGTTGGAATGGCGCTATCGTAAGCGGCCAGCCCATCCCTTAGAGATTATTCCTGCCGTGTGGAACCTTGAAATTTACGAGCCGCAGCACTATCGCTTTGTCGGCCAGTTGGGGCTGAGCAATCCGCACCGTGGGCTAGAGGTCATGGTGCCGAATCTCACGGCTGAAGTGGTTCTCTTGGCCGACAGCGCCGTGGACACCATTCAAACAGAGGTGTACGTTACCCCCCGGCACCCAGAACCCGAATTTGCCCCCCGCGCCGATGGCTATTGGTTTGCCTATATTGTGAAATCCACAAAGCAAACCAGTGTTGAACTGCGGGTGGATCTGCGGGGGGTGAATGTGGCAGACGTGCAGGCAGCTTGGGTTAAGGTGCATTACGTTGCCTATGGTCCCCATGGTCGCTTTGCCAAGACTCACCATGAATTTATCCCCCTGAAATTTCCAGCCAAGGGGGAAAGCGGTGTGTGGCGACCGGCGGAAGGCTGTCAAGTGCTGCCCATTCGCACCCACTTACTCACGCCCCTAGATGTGCCGCTGGAGGTTGTCAATCGCTACGTGCTCCCCCACGCCCAAGCGGGAGATATTGTGGCCATTGGCGAAACACCGATCGCCATCATCCAAGGTCGCCTCAAGGACCCGGCGCAGTTAACACCGGGCTGGGTGGCTACGCGGGTGTGTCAGTTCTTTTTGCCGACCTCTAGCCTTGCCACGGCCTGTGGGATGCAAGCCCTTGTTGAGGAGGTAGGCGAGCTACGGGTGCTGCTGGCCTTCTTAGGCGGGGCGATCGCCAAACTATTTGGCTATCGGGGTGGATTTTACCAGTTGGCCGGAGAGCAAGCGCGACTCATTGATGATGTCACCGGCACCCTACCCCCCTACGATCAATTTATTGTCATGGGGCCTGCCAACCCCCAGGCGGTAGTGGATGACCTCGCGGCCAAAGCAGGTCTTGGGGTGGCCATTGTCGATGTCAACGATCTCGGTGCGGTCAAAGTGCTGGCGGCAAGTGCGGGCGTATCGCCACAGCTATTGACCGCTGCCCTGCGCAAAAACCCGGCCGGTAATGCCGATGAGCAAACCCCCATCGTTCTCATTCGCCCCCAGCCCTAAGCAGGGCTCACCAGAACAAATAAGCCCGTTTCTAAGCGGGTCAGCAGTGCCTGTAATTGCTGTTGCGCGGTGGCAGCTGCAAGGGGTTCAAGGGTGACAGGATCACGGGGCGAGAGTTGCCGGTAGCGATCGCATAGTGCTGGAAAGGGTAGTGATCCCTCAAACAAGGGTAGGAGAGTGGCCAACCCAAGAGGATCGATGTACACCGAGCTAGGGCTAGCAGCACTCATGAAGGTGCCTAAATCCACAATCCGGCGATCGTTTAAGTAGTTGAGCCATTTCTCCTTGATCTCGGCAGTTCGCAACTGTGGGTGGAGGTGGATAGTGGCCTGCTGCCATTGCGTTTCTGACCACTCTTCAAGGGGCGCAACCTCAGCCTTAGTGCCACCATGCCCACACCAAAAATCTAAAAGGCGATGCACTGGATGAATCAGTTCGTACATCTCTAGCTGTACCTGTAAGGGCACATCTGGCAAGCTCAAGGCCAAAAAGGTCGGTAAATTCTCAGGATCCCTAAACAGATCCAACAGGTTCCAATGGCGCCAGTTAACCATCGAAATGAACTCCAGATCAGCCGCCGCCAGATAGGCAAACATCTCAGGGATCGTGCTGCCCTTATCCCCAACGAGAAGATGATTGGCCAACAGGGTTTCATTGCTGGCATCGTTGACATCGTTGTAACGGGGGTTCCATGCCCGTGCTTTTAAGTCCACGCCATCTTTGAGTTCCTGCATCACCTCCCGCACGATTTCCATTTCTAGGTCTTCGGGGTTGCCATCCATCAATCCCATCAAACGAAAGAGGCCTTGAGCGCGATAAAAGGGAAACCGTTGGAACGCACTGTGCAAATTAGTGCGCAGAATGCCCTCTGGCTTTAGGACACTTTTAAGCGCCTGTAACCCCTCTACGGCATCGGGCAATAGGTACAGCACCTCATCGCAGTTAATGTAATCAAATTGCTCTGCCCAGGTGGGTAACTCTAAAATGGAGCGGGTTTCAAAGAAGACATTCTCAATGTTGTGAAACTTCAAGCGCTCCGCCGCCAATTTGACGGATTCCGCCGACAAATCAATGCCGACAATTTCTGCCCCCGGATTGGCGATCGCCAGCACCAAGGACTTATAGCCTGTCCCACACCCCGCATCAAGAATGCGTTTGCCACGGGTCTCGGGGACACGACGATCCCTCAGATAAAAGGCGGTGACCAGATCATGAACAAACAGAACATTGGGGTTATCCTTAGGCGACTTGTCAAGGGCAATGCGTGGATACGGACCATAGTCAAACTGGCGGCGAACTTTTTCTAGATCAGCATCAGTGGCCATCAACCAACACTCCATAAATAAACCAAATTTCACCAATTGACCCTCCTCATTGGCGTGAGGGAGAAGAGCCTTGGTGGTATTAGGCAACTGGTTCAAACCGAGTCACCTTTACCCAATAATTTCGGCTATCACGCAGATGATTTCCAACATATTCTTGGTATTCAATGCCACCTGCCCTATGTTGATTGCCACGTTTGGGTCTCGGTCTAGTTTAGCCCCACATGCGCAGCGATGGGGGTGCCGCCCCAACCCACCAAAAAGAAGGGCGATTTTTGTATTTGCTAAGCCCTGTCGGAACCCTACAGCGCCAGTGATCCCGCAAGTGTTGATAGAATAGTTAGTAGATTCATTTGCCAAAGGGCTACTCCTGTGTCTGAACTGCCCCAACCAGAATTTGATAAAGACAAGTTTTTGTACCCTACCAGTCGCTATCACGGTAACTTTACGCCGCAAAATTTGGCATTTAATGCCAATTTGCAGGAGTTTGCTCAGCGGGTGAGTTACATCTGTGGGTTGGAAACGGGTGGTAAGTTGCCCCCTCAAGAGGCCTATAACGAAATCAAAGCGCTCTGGAAGCAGTTAAAAAAATCCCGCGAAATGTTGTTGGACTATGAGCCTAACCCACCCGATGAGACCGCTGGGGACTAAAATGCCGCGATCGCCCCATTATCCCACGACCCTGCTACTGAGCTTGGGCACAGCGCCTTTTCTGGTGGGGGTGTGTGTTGGCCGTGTCCTGTGGGCGTTCAGCTTAGACCTCAGTGCTGCGAGTACCGAACTCCTACGAGGGGAGTGCCTGCCCCTAGTGAATGCCGACGAGGTTTAGGGGTAAAAGGCTACTTGAGGTAGGCCAAGGGTTTCCGGCCACCCCATCATGATATTCAAACACTGGATTGCCTGCGCTGCTTGCCCCTTCATCAGGTTGTCGATAGCCGACATAACGATCACCCGTCCAGTGCGTTCATCCACCTCAATGCCAATGAAGCAGGCATTGGTGCCCCACGCCCACTTGGTTTGCGGGTAGATGCCTGGCGGCAAAATACTGACCCAGGGCGAATGACGATAGAACGCTTGATAAATGGTGATTAAGTCCTCCCGTACCAGACCTGGATCCCGCAGAGTCGCGTACACCGTGGCAAGAATCCCCCGCGGCATCGGGATAAGGTGAGGGGTAAACTGTACCAACACCGACTGCCCTGATAAATCGCGACAGATGGCTTCAATTTCAGGGGTATGGCGGTGGCGGGCAACATTGTAGGCGGCTACAGAATTATCGGCTTCCGCCAGCAACAAATTCACTTTGCCTTGACGCCCGCCGCCGGAGGTGCCGGATTTGGCATCGATAATTGCGGTATTAGGTTCAATGAGCCCCTGTTTGATCAAGGGGGCAAGCGCCAGCAGACTGGCTGTGGGGTAACACCCTGGACAGCCAATCAGGGAACTTTTGGCAATGCGATCGCGATAAAGCTCCGGTAGGCCATACACCGCCTGTGCGGCAATCGCAGCATCATCCCGCTCGGTGCCATACCACTGGGTATAGGTTTTGAGGTTCTGAAAGCGATAATCCGCCGAGAGATCCAGTACCTTACAGCCCCGCGCTAACAGTTGCGGAGCGAGGGTGAGGGCAAGGCCATTGGGGAGGGATAAAAATACAACTTGGGTGCGATCGCCAATAGCGGCAACATCCACTGGCTCAACCGTTAAATTCACCCGTCCTTGCAAATGGGGATACAACTCAGTGTAGGGACGACCCGCGCTACCTTCGCCCCCCAGATAGGTAATGTCCGCGTAGGGATGATCTAGCAGTAAACGCACCAGTTGAATGCCACCATACCCCGATGCCCCAATAATGCCAACCGCAATGCGATCGCCCATACCTCACTCCCTTGTTGTTGCCCTTAGTGTACCGTTTTTTCACCAGTTCGCTTATACTGCCGGATCTGTCCTCAAGCATTCATGTCGATGGAGCTAACCCCTGATTTTGTCTTGCCTCTCCCTGCTGCGGATGCCTCTCTCACTGAAGCGGAGTTTTTACAGCAGGTGCGCCAAGCGTGGCAGGTGTGTGAACGCTTTGATCTGCAAACGGAGATTTGGCGGGGGCAAATTTTACGGGCGGTGCGCGATCGCTACCGCCATCAAGGCGATGAACGGGGAGTAGGCTTTAGCCACTGGCTACAGGAACACGACATTAGCAAGCGCCGTGCCTACGATCTGATTCAGTTGGCCGATCGCGCCGATGAGCTACTAACCCAGCGTCCCCTTCCCCCCGAAGCTATTTCTCGCTTTAGCAAACGGGCTTTTTTAGAAACCGCCGCCGCCGACCCCGAAGTCCAAGCCCTCATTACCGATGCGGCGCAACAGGGCGATCGCATTACCCATCGCGAGGTTCGCCAACTACAGGAGCAGTGGACTGCCCTCAACTCCGACCTGTTACCCACCATTGTTCGCGAAAAAGCGAGCGATCGCACCCTTGCCCCCCGCTATGTAGCGCCATTGGTCAAAGAACTCCGTAAACTCCCCGCGGATCAGCAGCAGGAACTCACCCAGGAATTGGTGAGAGATCCAAGTGTTGACACCGTCAAACAGGTCACCGCCACAGCGCGGCAGTTGGGGCGTTACCTCGAGGCAGCCCCACACATTCAAGCCCTGAATGCCACCCCCGTAGATCTACAGCAGGTACTGGCAGAAGCCCAACGGCTTGGCCAACTACACACCCTCGCGGATCTCCTCCAGCAAGCCGCACAGTTAGAGAGCACCATTGCCCGTCTTTATACCACATGGCAGCGGGTCAGTCAGTTAAGCGATCGCCTCTACACCGAGGCTGGCGCCAGCACGCCCCACCTACAGGCACTATTAGAGGCACTGGATTTACTCTCCGGTGATATGGTGCAAATAGACCTAGGCGGCAAAGCGGTGCGTTTGCATATCCTTGCGGCCTCAGACACCCCAGCCCATCGCTCGTGATCCCTAGGCCAGAGCGTTGTGGATCGTTCTCGAAACCGTCATGGGTTAAAATCAGCATTGTGCATAGCTACGATGGCTGTGCAGATTTCTTGTTGGGGTTTGGTATGAAGCGTTTTTGGGTCGCCGTTTGCGCCATTTTCCTGAGTTTTTCCCTACTGCTCACCAGTTGTGCCAATGTGCCAGCGGGCTTGAGCGGTAACTTTCGGCAGGATACATTAACCTTGATTGAGAGCTTACGCGAGGCGATCGCCCTACCGGAGAATGACCCCGGCAAGAAAGCGGCTCAAGCCGACGCCCGCAAGAAGCTCAACGACTTTTTCGCCCTGTACCGCCGCGATGAGTCTCTGCGCTCCTTAGCGTCCTTTACAACCATGCAGACGGCGCTGAACTCCTTGGCCGGTCACTATAGCTCTTATCCCAACCGCCCCCTCCCTGAAAAATTAAAGGCCCGCCTCGAACAGGAATTTAAGCAAGTTGAACTGGCGCTTGAGCGGGAAGCCAATAGCTAGTGCCGTATGGGGCAAAAACCCTACACCTGTGTTCCCATTCATGAGTGTGGTGAACCCCTCGCCCCGATTCCCGAGGGGATTGTACGTTTGTCTCCCCATCCCTATCAGCAGGTGGGTGCCCCCTACGGTAATGCGTCCCCCTTCTGGCTGCGCGTGGGCGTCATTACTGCCCTAGAGGCAGCTCAAGCATCCCTCATGAGCTACGGTTGGCGATTAGCAATTTTTGATGCCTATCGACCGGTAGCCGTGCAGCAGTTCATGGTGGAGCACACCTTTCGGGAACTCTGCACCCAGCGCGATCTTAATCCCCAACAGATAGATGGGTCCCTTGCCACCACCCTATGGGAGCAAGTGTATTTGTTTTGGGCCATTCCCAGTCAAGACCCGCAACAGCCTCCTCCCCACAGTACCGGCGCAGCGGTGGATCTCACCCTCGTCGATGAGACAGGCACTCTCCTAGACATGGGCGGGGCAATTGATGAACTATCGGAACGCTCCTATCCTGACTTTTACGATCGCCACCCCCATTTAGCCCATGCCAAGAACATTGCCGAACGTCGTCAGCGACTCAACCAAGCAATGAGCAACGCCGGGTTTCAACGCCATCCGAACGAGTGGTGGCATTTTTCCCTTGGCGATCAGCTATGGGCATGGCAAACACAGCAGCAAACCGGACAATCGGATATCGTTGCGCGCTATGGCCGCATTGATTTTGCCTAGAGATAAAAAAACTGCCCCCCCGAGGAGGGCAGTAAAAACCACCTAGGGCAATGGAGTCAACCACCAGAGTGGTTCAACTCCAAACTTGTATGGCCGGCTACTCCTTCAGGAAGCCACTGTAGGCTTCCATGCCATGCTCGCCAATGTCTAAACCTTTTAGCTCCTCTTCTTCCGACACGCGAATGCCAAGGGTTTGCTTCAGTGCCAGCCAGAAGATGCTCGTCATCAACACCGTGAAACCACCAACCGTTAAGATGCCAATGACTTGGGCAATGAGCTGGGTAACCCCATGACCCGTGAGCAATCCCAGTTCTTTATGGAATAAACCAACCGCTAGGGTTCCCCACGTCCCACAGACAAGGTGAACCGACGTGGCACCAACAGGATCATCAATTTTAATCCGATCAAAGAAGAGGACGGAGTAAACGACAATGACACCACCAATGGCACCGATGACCACGGCACTCCAGTAGGAAACGGTAGCACAGGGTGCCGTAATGGAGACCAAGCCAGCAAGAATGCCGTTAATAATCATGGATAAATCGGGCTTGCCAATGACCACCCACGCGGTAATCGTTGCTGCAACACCGCCCGCTGCCGCCGCAAGGTTGGTGGTTACAGCAATATAGGGTACCGCTTCATCGGCAGCGAGTTGAGACCCTGGGTTAAAGCCAAACCAGCCAATCCACAGAATTAAACACCCCAGCATCGCAAAGCCCATGTTATGCCCTGGGAGTGCATTGGGGGTGCCATCGGCGGCGTACTTGCCAATGCGCGGTCCTAGGAACGCTGCCCCCATCAGAGCCGCCCAACCGCCTACGGCGTGAACCACCGTGGAGCCTGCAAAGTCAGAAAAGGCAACCTCTTCACCCAAGAAGGGCATTTTAGACAACAGACCCCCCCCCCAGACCCAGTGACCGCTGATGGGATAGGAAATGCCTGTGAGCAGCAAGCTAAAGATTAAAAAGTCAATGAATTTGACGCGCTCGGCAACTGCCCCAGAAACAATGGTGGCAGCCGTACCGGCAAAGGCTGCTTGGAACAGAAACGCTACCGGGATCGCTAAGCCTTCTGGAAAGGGAGCGAGGCCGTAGGTTTCTGGATTTTCACTGCTAAGGAAAAAGCCCCCCAAGCCAATAAAGGCATTTCCTTCGGTGCCAAACATAAAGGAATAGCCAATGGCCCAGTAGGCCAAGGTGGCCAAGGCAAAGACAATCAAGTTTTTCGAGAGGATGTTCACTGCGTTTTTCTGACGACAGAAGCCGGTTTCCAGCATCCCGAAGCCAGCATTCATGAAAATCACCAAGACGGCGGCAATAAACACCCAAATGGTATTGAGTACCCCTTGAACGTATTCAGGAGTAAGGGGTTGATCCTGTGCCTGTGCTGCGATACCCCAAACGGCAACAATAATGAGGGCAAGGGGGATGCAAGCGACAAGCGCTGGCGATCGCCAGCGGATGTTGGGTTGCCAATCTAGTAACGGTCGCTTTTGCCGTCTAGCACGTTTCAGTTTTAACTTGGACATCGCTTTCGTTCTCAACGGATGGACAAAAGACAAGGCTTGCAAACGAGTTGAGCGGAGGAGACTTCGCAGCAGGCAACCACAGTTGTGGCGCAACAGCACGACAGAAAATCATGACTGTTGTGTGGCTTAAGTCAAATTAAGCGTTTACCCGCGGTTAACCTTTGATTGCACCAGTTCTACCCCCTGAAAATCTGTATCACKTTATACATTTACTTGGGCTGCMAAAACCGCCTATCCTAGGGAAGGCAACCTTGTCACTCGTTAAGGTGGCGTTTTCTCTTGTGGGAGTGGGGCAGTCGGCCAATGGATAGGATATGGGAGCTAGATTTTTATTCCCGACCTGTAGTGGATGAAAACAACAAAAAAATCTGGGAATTGCTCATTTGCGATCGCCAGTTACAGTTTCAGTTCAGCAAAACCTGTTCAGGTGCTGAAGCCAATGCCCGCTGGTTACAGGCGGCTCTTGGGGAAGCATTAGGGGAGTGGCAGCAGCAGTTTAGTCTCGCCGCCGACACTCAGCCCGATCGCGTACGGTTTTTTCGCCGTGCCATGAGCGCTATCATTATGCGTGGGGGCACAGCTGCTGGGTTAGGGATGCTGGCCAGTCGGCGCACCTTTGCCCTCTACCATTGGTTGCGAGAGCGCCACGCCCACGTTTATCCCAGCTTAGCCAACTATCAGGCAGAGCTTGCCGAGGCTCCGCAATTGTTGCCCCCTGCCCCCGAACCGTTACCCCCCGCCCTCATGGGCGATCGCTGGCAGGTCACCGCCTTGCCTTGGCAGGAGCTAGCAACAGCCCATGAATGGCAACTGCCCTTTGGGGATATTCCGCCCTTACCCTTTTTACAGTTAGCGCCAGACACCATTATTCCGGGGGTCATCATTTACTCACAGCGCGCCCTACCTCTGGCGGGTTGGCTCTCAGGGCTAGAACCGGCCTACCTTTCCCTTGAATCTGAGCCACAACCGCTGCTGATTCTCGACAGTGGTGCCAGCGATCGCTGGGTGTTAGCTCGCTTGCGAACCGAGGCACTGCGAGGGGAAATCACAGCTTTTATGGAGGCGTGCAAGGCCAGCAGGGGGCTACACTTCATTGCCGTGCAGGAGAGACCCCAGCAAGAGCAGTTACAAGGGTTTTGGTTACTTCAACAGTTGAGTGTGATTTGAGGGGCAATTCCCTTAGTCCCTCAGCACAACCTTAGGTTGAAGGCGATCGCCGATGCTGATGCCAAGCCCCAAACAGGCTTGAGTAGCGGCACAGGTGACCCCCATCAGGGTATTCTCAGGTTGGTGCCAGTCCCCTAGTACCCCTCGCCCATGGTACCAATCTGTCACTTGCCCAGCCTCCAGCGCCACCCACGGCAAATGTGCTAAAACCCTTTGGGGCGACAGCAGCGGTAAATCGGTTACGGTGATCTGGTCTAAGGCTACGCTCTGCTCAATGGGCAAGCCGCCACTTTCAACCCGCCGCAAGGCGCAGAGGGTGCCCCCCACCCCCMGAGCACCCCCCAGATCCCGGGCAAGGGCGCGAATATAGGTGCCACTGCCACAGGTAATGCGCAAGGTCACTTCTGGTTGATCCCCCGGCTGCCACATCAACAGATCAATGGCGTTAATCTCAACCGTTCGCAGGGGCGCATTGACCACCTCACCCGCGCGGGCACGGGCATAGAGCCGCTGTCCTGAAACTTGGATGGCGCTATAGGCGGGGGGGCGTTGCTCAATAGTGCCAATAAACTGAGGAAGGATGGCTTCAATGGCTGCCACGGTTAACTGCTGCGCCGTCGTAGAAGTCAGCACGGTGCCGGTAATGTCATCGGTGGTTGTGGTCAGGCCAAAGCGAATGGTGCCAACATAAACCTTCGTCTGTGGCAGATACGGCAGCAGCCGCGTAGCCGCTCCGATGGCGATCGGCAGCACCCCTGTAGCCATCGGATCTAAGGTACCCCCATGACCAATACGTTTGTAGTGCAGTTGCCGCCGCAGTTGGGCGATGCAGTCGTGGGAGGTGTAGTTTGCCGGTTTATCCAGATTCAAAAAGCCCAGCATTAGGGAGTAGAAGCTGTTTGCGGATTTAGGGGTAAGCCACTCACAAACCGCTGCAGTGCGGCAATAGCGCGGTTGTAGTCAATAGTTGAGCTAAGGAGGTTGCTTTGCGCCTGAATCAAGGATGTTTCGGCATTACTTACCTCCGCTTGGGTGCCAATCCCCGCCTGAAACCGCAGCCGCGCTAACCGTAAGCCTTCCGTTGCTTGGCGCACCGCTACTTCATTGGTGCGGATGTTCTCTTGGCTAGACTTTAAGGTGTAGTAGGCTTGCTCTACTTGAAAGCGAATCAGGTTCTTAAACGCTGCGTACTGGGCTTCAGCGATCGCCGCTGAACTTTCTTGCTGCGCCGCACTGGCACGGGAGACGCCGCCATCAAACAGCGTCCAATTCATTTGGCCACCGACGGTATAGCCCCAGCGGGGAGCAAGGGAATCACTCAGGTCATCGGTGGTATTAAAGCTGCCCCCGGCCACCAGTTGGGGGCCTAGGTTCCCCAAGGCCACGCGCCGCTGTTGCAAGGCAGTATTGCGCTGGGCAAGCTGTTGCTCCAGTTCAACCCGATTGCGGAAGGCAAGGGTAATACTCTCTTCGAGGGAAAGTTTCCATTCCCCCACCACTTGAATGGGGTCTGCGGCCTGCACAGTCACCTTATCATTCAGGCTCAGGGTTTGCGCCAGTTGCCGCTGTGCTGTTTGTAGCTGGCTTTGGGCTTGCACCAACTGCTGTTGGTTGTTGGCCAATTGCACTTCGGCAGTTAACACATCAAAGAGTGTGCCTAGACCGGCTCGTTCGCGCGCCACCGCATCCCGCAAACTAATTTGCGAGTTTTGGACAGCGGCTTGGCCAATGCGCACCAGTGCTTCTGCCTGCTGAATGTTGTAGTAGTCGTTGGCCACATCTTGGCGCAGTTGTTCAAATTGGCGTTGCAAATCCAGTTCGGCATTGCGCACCTGTTCCCGCGCTGCTTGAATGCTGCCCGAGCGCTGCCCCGCTGTAAAGATGTTGTAGCCTAACTGAACCGTATTGGTCCAGGTGTTACTGGTGGTGTTTAAGGGCACAGGTGGTATCCCCAGACCACCGCCCTTGATAAATGCCTGCTGTGCTTGGGCATTTTGCAGACGAATGGCCGCCGAATCGGTACGGCTAATATTTGTTTGGAACGACAGGGTAGGATACAAGGCTGATTCAGCTTGGCGCAATACTGCCCGGCTCTGTTGCAGTTGAGCCTCAATAATTTGTAACTGCCGATTATTGCGGCGTGCCAATTCAATCGCTTCGGTGAGGGTAATGGGGCGATCGACATCAATAGTGACCTGCTCAGGCCGGTTGGGTAAGTAGAGGGGATCAGGATTGGGATTGAGGGGGATGAGATCTGCAGCGGTTGTCGCTGGTTGGGCGATCGCCCCCGGAATGGCCATCAGTAACAGCCCGCTCAAGTGACCCAGAAGCCAAAGACTCTTTTGCCACATCACTTGGTTGTCCATACGCACTCCTCCCACCGATAACACTCCTGCTACGGCTTAGCTGCGCCTAATTTGACATCCTCCCTGTCCTCTAGAGGACGGGGATTCCCAAGTCTCACGACGTAGGTTCCTGCTTCATTGCAACTGCCGCCACCCTTATTACGTTAGCGCTCCGCGCCGCCAAGGCGAACCCTCCACAGGCGGATAGCGTGTGTCCCACGGCCAAACTGCCGCCGTTGCGCTTCTCGTTGAACTGTGGGTATCCCGCTCGTCCCGCAAAGCAGTTGGTGAAGGCGGTTTGCAGATGCCTGAATCTTTGTTGCAAGGGAGCGCTGCTAACTTCATTCAAAAACTGGAAGTCATCCTGTTTTTTCCACTCCGTCAGCATGGCAGAGGGTTGGACGTATCCAACTCGCTCTTGCGGTTCATCCCATGCGTCAGTTCGCGCTGCCACCGCTCGGTTGTACACCAGTCGGACACAGCCAAACGTTTTCCTCAGCAAGCTTTCTTGCTCAGGGGTTGGATAGAAACGATAGCTGTAAACTTTTTCCATGCGCTAGATTATAGGAGATAATTTGTAAGTTTGCATTTGGCAGTCTGGGGCTGCTGCTCCTATCCCTCCTCGCCCTACAGACAAACCGGGGTATCTCGGAGGTTTAAGATAAAAGGCTGGGGCAAGTGATGGGGCAATTTAGAATAGGGGCAGATTAAACGCGCTCACCCTAGAAATGCTCCTGCCGCTGCGTTAACGCCATGACCCAGACCCATAACCGCCAAAGCGCCACCATCTTGCTGGTAGATGATGACCCCAACTTAGTCTTGCTAGTGAAAGACTACTTGGAAATGCAGGGCTACGCAGTACTCACCGCCGCCCACGGTCGTGAAGCCCTAGACCAATTGCAACAGCATACGCCTGATCTGATTATTTGTGATGTGATGATGCCGCAGATGGATGGTTATAGCTTTGTCAGTACAATGCGACAGCATCAGCATTTACACTGGTTACCGGTATTGTTTCTTTCCGCTAAGGGGCAAACCCACGATCGCATCAAGGGGCTACAAACAGGAGGCGATGTGTATCTTGTCAAGCCCTTTGAACCCGATGAACTGCTCGCCCAAGTGCAAGCCTTACTGAAGCAAACCGCACGGTTGCGAGAGCAGCAGCGCACCTCCCCCACAGCGCCGACACCGCCCCCGGGGGTTGAGCTAACCCCCACGGAAACCCGCATCTTGCAGTACGTGGCGCGGGGGTTGGCTAACCGCGAAATTGCCGCGGAACTGCATGTCAGTCAGCGCACCGTAGAAAGCCACGTGAGTAATATGCTAGGGAAAACAGGACTTCACAACCGTACAGAGCTGGCTCGCTGGGCCATGGATCATCACTATGCCTAGTTTGACACTCCCTTCGCGTTCAGCAGGAGAGCTACCCATGACTCTGCTACCATACATGCGTCCTAGCTTGCTACCCATGGGGGAGAAAGCGATCTCCCCTCCTTTCAACGGTAAAATGACGGGACACTGCAACTTTGGAGGCTGTTAGCCATTGATTATTGTGATCGACAACTATGATAGCTTCACCTACAACTTGGTTCAATACTTGGGGGAGCTAGCTACGGAGTTTGCTGTTGCTGCTGATCTCCGTGTTTTTCGCAATGACAAGATCACCCTTGCCGACATTGAGACCCTAGCTCCAGACGGCATCGTCATTTCTCCGGGACCCGGGCGGCCAGCAGATGCTGGTATTTCCGAAGCAGTGATTCGCGCCTACGGGCCTAAGTGTCCTATTTTAGGGGTGTGCTTAGGGCATCAAGCGATTGGCGAGGTGTTTGGTGGCACTATTACATTGGCACCAACCCTGATGCACGGTAAAACTTCCGACATCTATCATGCTGGGGTAGGGGTCTTTGAAGGTTTGGCTCAACCATTTACTGCCACTCGTTACCACAGTTTGGTCATTGACCGCGAGACTTGTCCCGATGTCTTAGAAATTACGGCATGGACGGCAGATAACCTGATTATGGGGGTTCGCCATCGGCAGTATCCCACCCTTGAAGGGGTACAGTTCCATCCTGAAAGTATCTTGACCCGCTGCGGCAAAGACTTGCTTAGGAACTTTTTGGCAACGGTTGCCCGTCAGCGGCCTTAACTAGCCTCGCGGCATAAGCCAATTTTTCTCTATACTTAGCTGGGAATGCACTGTGGGGAGACCTATGGAACGGCGACAGTTTTTGCGTTGGGCGCAGGTAGGGGCGATCGCCAGTTTAGGAGGACATTGGGCGGCTCACGCGCAAGGAGCAGGACTGTCACTACAATGGCTGGGGCACACTTGCTTTCTGTTTAGCGGCAGTGGCCAGCGGATTCTTGTGAATCCCTTTCGTCCCATGGGATGCACCCAAAGGTTACGCCCGCCCCGCGTTGCTGTAGATATTGTCATGATTAGCAGCCGCCTACTGGATGAGGGGTACATTGAAGGGCTGCCGGGTCGCCCGAAGCTGCTGTTTCAACCGGGTAACTATAAAGTCAATGGTCTGACAATTCAGGGAATTCGGACAAATCACGATCGCGTAGGTGGCTTTCGCTTTGGTGTTAATGTTGTGTGGCGGTGGCAGCAGGGGGGGGTCAACATTCTCCATATGGGGGGAATTGCCATGCCCCTCAGCATTGAGCAAAAAATTCTCATGGGCCGACCCGATGTGATGATTGTGCCTGTGGGGGGCACTGACAAAGCCTATACTGCGGCAGAGGCCAAAGCTGCCATTGAGTTATTGCAACCCCGTTTAGTCATTCCGTCCCACTTTCGCACCGCAGCGGCTGATCCAAACAATTGCGATTTAACGGGCTTGGATGACTTTTTAGCGGTGATGGAAGGTACTCCTGTACGGCGAAGTGGCAGTAGCTCACTTGCGGTCTCAGCGGGGAATTTGCCACAAACAACAACGATTCAAATCCTCAGCGTGTAAGTAAGTGTAATAAACAAATACTGTAAGACTGTTGGAATCTCTGTGACGTTAGGCTAGGGAGTATGTCAAACTATAGGAATGTCCTCCGTCGCAAATTGTGCCATGAGTAACGCCTACAAGCCACAGCAAGCCTCTGACAAAAATTTAGAAGCCGTGCGCAAATTTGCGGAAACCTATGCCCAACGAACAGGAACCTACTTTTGCGCTGATCTGGGAACCACTGCGGTTGTTTTAGAAGGTTTAGCCAAACACAAAGACGATTATGGCTCGCCTCTGTGCCCCTGCCGACACTACGAAGATAAGGAAGCGGAAGTGGCGGCTGCCTACTGGAACTGCCCTTGTGTACCCATGCGAGAACGGCGCGAATGTCACTGTTTACTGTTTTTGACACCAGATAATCCGTTTGTGGGCACCCAGCAAACAATTACCTTCGAACAAATTCGCGAGGAAACAAACCGTTTTACGGTGTCCTAGGGCTGAGGGGGCGGGTAAATGCGGGAGCGCACGTTGTGACAGTACTGCTGCAACGCGGCGATCGCTTGGGTACCAAGGTCAGCGTACACCGGCGCAAAGGGCGGCGCTTGGGGGGTCAACCCCAGCACATCGGCAGTGACCAGCACTTGCCCATCGCAGTGAGGCCCTGCACCAATACCAATAGTGGGAATCTCTAGTTTGGCAGTAATGCGTTGGGCGAGCTCACTGGGAATATGCTCAAGGATTAAGGCAAAGGCACCCGCCTGAGCTAGGGCGATCGCGTCGGCAAGAATTGCCTCTGCTGCCTGCTCAGTTTTTCCCTGCTGCCGCAGCCCGCCCAACTGATGCACCCGCTGGGGCAGTAATCCAACATGACCCAAAACTGGAATCCCCGCTTCCACAAGCCGTTGAGTGGCTGCACAGACCACTGGTGAGGCACCCTCCATCTTCACCGCTTGCACCTCCGCTTCCTTTACCAGTTGTCCCGCCGATCGCAGCGCCTGTTCCGGGCTTTCGTGATAACTCAAAAAAGGCAGATCGCACACCACAAAGCTGGCAGTTACCCCCCGCCGCACCGCCCGCGCATGGTGAATCATCTGCTCTAGGGTGACCGGTAGCGTGGTGCTGTAACCCAAGGCCACCATCCCTAGGGAATCCCCTACCAAAATTACATCAACCCCTGCTGCATCGAGCAGCCGCGCCCAAAGATAATCCCATGCTGTCAGCATCGTAATGGGATCACCGTGCTGTTTTTTTTGCTGGAGTTGGGGTAGGGTAACGGGGCGACGCGCCATGGGCAAGGGAAATAAGACCGTACCCCCTATAGTGCAAGGGATTGGCAGCAGCGTCAATTAGGGGGCGCGCTTAGAGGCGATCGCGCAGTTGGTTAACCATGGCTTGCGCCGAAGCCTCATCCTCAAACATGCCTAACTGAATCTTCGTTTCAGCACCATCACCCACTAAGAACGCATCCGGCAAAATCTCCTGAACTTTGGCTAAGTCCGCCGGCTCGGTATAGGGGGCAAGCACATAGTAACGGCCATTACTCGCGTGCTCAATAAATACCTTTGAGGGGGTAGATTCCACCACTGGCGATGGGGACGATAGGGCTGGACTAGGTTCAGGGGAGGACGCTGGCTCCAGTTGCGCAAGGGTACTGCGGTTAACATCAGGAAACTCGCGGGCGGCCATATTTGGGCCAGAGGGGGGAGCAGACGGGCTGGTGTCCGCTGGTACCTCGTTCACCACCACGGTAGGAGTCTCCTGCCGTGCCAACCACAAAAGGGTGCCGCCACCGAGTCCCGCAAGCACCCCAATAACGATCAGCCAACGTTGAAAATGGTGCGACCTGTTGCGATCCTGCTGCTGAAACCACGGACGGTTATTCTGACGAGCGTGCTTGAGGAGTTCGCGGGTAGAGGCAAAGGGGCGTTTGGTCTGCTGCTGCGGTGGGGGAGCAACGGCTTCAGGGGCACTGCTGGTGTAGGACTGGGGTAATAGTCCCGCCAGTTCTGCTGGGTCAAAGTCGATGAACTTGTCCGTATCGCCCTGGGCGACCGTGGCGTCAGAGTGCAGGCTCAAAGGGGAGGGCGGCTCGACAGGGGCAGGGGCTGCCGTAGGAGCGATGGGGGTGGTGACAACAGGAGCAGGGGTGTCTAGCGGCTCAGACACGGTAAGCCCCGGACTGCTTGGCTGAGGAGTTTCGAGRGGGSGGTGAGACTRAACAAGCCGATGGCAGCGAAATTGAGTGAGTTCTGCTTCTAAACTAAGATTTAGGGAGGCCAAGGCAGCTTGCAAACGGTTGCGATCAAGGGTCGGGGTAGTCATAGCGGTGGATCCTGCAAATTGGCTCTCGGGTGCTAGCAACATTCCCTTGCCTTAACGGCAAAGTACAGCAATTTATGCACCAAACTGTGCAGGTTGATAGGAGTGACACAGGTGTGATCTCTCTGCCCCAACTCAGTATTTGCATTCCGGCCTATAACCGCCCCGATGGGCTGCGCACTGCTGTTACCTCCATCCTGAGTGCCCTGACTCCAGCTCAGACTGCGGCGATTGAACTCGTGATTACGGATGATTCAACCCTTGCCACGCCACAGGTCGAGTGTCTTCTCCATGGTTGGCAGGGGGCATGGCAATATCACAAAAATCCGCAACGTTTGGGGATGGTTGCCAATTGGAATCAGAGTTTGGCCTATGCGCGGGGCGAGTTTGTGCTGTTACTGCACGATGATGATTATCTGCTACCGCAGGGGATAACCCATCTTCTGCATACGCTGAACTGCTACGGTTCGCGGTATGATGTGTTCCTGTTTGGGGTGCATCTTGTGGATGGGCAGGGGCACTGTTTGCGCAAACAAATTCCGCCTCGGGCACGGTGGCTCCCACCCGCCACTGCGGTACGGCAACTTTTATCGCACTCCTCCTTTGTCCGCTTTCCTGCCTTGGTGTGGCGGCGATCGCTCCTAGCGCGGGTGGGGGAATTTAGCCAAACCTACGGTGAAGCTACAGATATTTATCAATGGCTGCGCTTCTTTGCTACTGCGGGAGTCTATACGGTTCCTCTGGCCACTGCAGCCTATACCATTCACGATCAAGCCCTGAGCATGGGGATGTTTCAGCCCCAGACCCTCGGCCACCTCAGTGCTATCTTTCAGGAAGCCCGTCAGCTTAACCTTCTGCCCCCTAGGGTACTGCATCACGCCCAGCGGGATTTCCTACACCAGTTTATTTTGGCTGGCACATGGCGGTTTTTACGGCGACGACAGTGGCAGCAGGCCGCCGCTGTGTACCGCCTGTTGGAAGCACCCGAAGTTACTGGGCGATCGCCCCGCTGGGCCGTGACCCGCTTCCTGTTTGGGGTGGCATTGCGTCTGCTGCGGGCAGATCAGGCGTGACACTCCCCGCCGTGGAACGGCGAGGCTTCTCTGAGTTAGGCTAGAGCAAAGCCAATCTGCTCTAACTTGACCTTAGAAGGGGCTGCCACAGCCCCTCTACACACTCCACTCAAATCGATATTGAGCTTTGTGCTTACCTTTCTCATGATATTGCAGGCTCCATGACAGTCTGCATTGATGAGCCATCCTTGAGCAGTTCGGTACAGCCCTCTAAGAATTCGTTTTCCTGATGCCTTCCACCCTTCAGGTTTTTCGTCGAACGTAGGCAAGAAGTCATTATCAAAAAGCGAGGCTTGAGACGTATACGATTCTTCGGTTTCGACTAATCGAATCCCGAAAATTAAACAAAGCTGCTTAATTCGTCCAAACAGCTTGTAGTGCGGAATTTGCACGAACTCCGGCTCTATCGTCCGAGTTATGCTTAATCAATAGCTAAATGCCAGCAAATTAAGCAACGTAACTGAACATTGTCAAAGTTCCTGAACCCATAACCTGACCACTTAATCAGCTTCAATTTATTGTTAATACCTTCGACAACACCACTATTTGTGTGATTATCAAAATAAGCGGTGACTTCACCAAACCACCGACAAATTGTTCTTACGCTCTCTTGAAAACAATCCTGAGCTTGAGCTAACCAATCGAGCAATTGAAAGGTTCCATCTTTCCAATCTTTTGCTTGCTCAAAGATGGCTCTAAACGATTCCTTCTCCTGATGCATTCGAGCCAGACTTGGCACTACTTCTCGAATTTCTTCTAGTTTTGCTTTTTGCTTCTGAGTCAGATTTTCCTCCGGCTTGAGTAACGCATATTTACTTTGTTTGAGCGCGGCTGCAATCTGGGCTTTCTGGACTTCATTTACCGTCTTCGCTTTACAAATACTTTTTCGAGCCTTATCCAATTCCTGATTCACAATCTTCATAACATGAAATCGGTCGGCAACCACCGTAGCATTAGGTAGAAGTTTATGAACCAAACTTTTATAGTTTCCAGATAGGTCAATGCTCACCTCAATAATTTGATTGAGTACTGCTGCTCCCCATGCCTCAAGCACTTGCCTCACATCTTCCTGCTTGCGAGAAGGGGCAAGGGGAATTCGCCGCTCTAAATCGACCAAAACAACTATGTAATCTCCTTGTCCTTCACCTAAGGAAATCTCATCTATACCTAATCGTTTTACTGAACTCACATCGACGTTGAGTTTTTTTTACTGACATACTGTACCATTGACCATACTTCTTCATCAGTGAGACCATTTAAAATTGCAACATTATGAATGTCGCTGTGCAAAACCTGTTGCACGATTGACTGAGCAAATCGATCCGTTTGCTTGCGACGATTGCCGATGAAATCGAGCGTTTCACTGAATGGCTTACCACAAGTTCGACACTGAAACTGGCGACGATTGATCTTAAGAAATACGGTTCGTCCACTGATGCTTAAATCTCGCACTAGATACCAATGATTCTGGTGTAAATGACAACATTTTTGTTGGCAACGTGGGCAAATCGCCTCGGTGGTCTTTGCTTCCACTATAAGAATCAATTCTCCCGCAACATCGGTATAATCTTCAACCTCAATTCTAGGTAGGTTGAGTAAATCAGTTAGAAGTAGCTGCATATCTCAGATTTCGTATAGCATGTTACATTAGCATACCAAGTCCGATAGACCCGGGCGGCAAAGGACTCAAACCCGAGAGTCATACGTTTATTCAGCAACGCCCAAGAATGGTATTAGAGCCTATTTATCTATTCATCTAATTGACGTTAATTTAA
>NZ_JAKLTU010000064.1:0-2145 GCF_022570815.1 Synechococcus sp. PCC 6716 | reverse complement strand
CTTGGTGATCAGGGAGCAAGCCTTGGGCACCAACCATCCAGAAGTGGCCACGACCCTCAATAACTTGGCGCTGCTGTATGAAGCACAAGGGGAATATAGCAAAGCCGAACCTCTATACCAGCGCAGTTTGGCAATTTTGCAACAGACCCTAGGGGCTAGCCACCCAAATGTGGCCGCTGTCCTCAACAACTTGGCAGGGTTGTATCAAGCACAAGGGGAATATAACAAAGCCGAACCGCTTTACCAGCGCAGTTTGGCGTTAAGGGAACGAGTTTTAGGTGCCAATCACCCAGATGTCGCCCAATCCCTGAACAACTTGGCGCTACTGTATCRARAGCAAGGGCAGTATGCCAAAGCCGAACCGCTATTGCAGCGAAGCTTGGCAATCAGGGAGCAAGCCTTGGGCACCAACCATCCAGAAGTGGCCACGACCCTCAACAACTTGGCGCTACTGTATCGAGAGCAAGGCCAATATAGTAAAGCCGAACCCCTATACCAGCGCAGTTTGGCAATTTTGCAACAGACCCTAGGGGCCAACCATCCAAAAGTGGCCACCACACTCAACAACTTGGCGTTGTCCTATGCAGCACAAGGGGAATATAACAAAGCCGAACCTCTTTACCAGCGCAGTTTGGCGTTATTGGAACAGACCCTAGGGGCTAGCCACCCAAATGTGGCCGCTGTCCTCAACAACTTGGCAGGGTTGTATGAAGCACAAGGGGAATATAGCAAGGTCGAACCKYTACTGCAGCGCAGTTTGGCGATCAGGGAGCAAGCCCTAGGCACCAACCATCCAGAAGTGGCCACGACCCTCAATAACTTGGCGCTGCTGTATGAAGCACAAGGGGAATATAGTAAAGCCGAACCCCTATACCAGCGCAGTTTGGCAATTTTGCAACAGACCCTAGGGGCTAGCCACCCAAATGTGGCCGCTGYCCTCAACAACTTGGCAGGGTCCTATGCAGCACAAGGGGAATATAACAAAGCCGAACCTCTTTACCAGCGCAGTTTGGCGTTAAGGGAACGAGTTTTAGGTGCCAATCACCCAGATGTCGCCCAATCCCTGAACAACTTGGCRGGGTTGTATCAAGCACAAGGGGAATATAGCAAAGCCGAACCGCTATTGCAGCGCAGTTTGGCGATCAGGGAGCAAGCCCTAGGCACCAACCATCCAGAAGTGGCCACTACCCTCAACAACTTGGCGCTGTTGTATGAAGCACAAGGGGAATATAGCAAGGTCGAACCTTTACTACAGCGCAGCTTGGTAATTTTGGAGCAAGCCCTAGGCACCAACCATCCAGAAGTGGCCACGACCCTCAATAACTTGGCGCTGCTGTATGAAAAGCAAGGGSAATACGCCAAAGCCGAACCGCTTTACCAACGCAGCTTGGTAATTTTGGAGCAAGCCCTAGGCACCAACCATCCAGAAGTGGCCACGACCCTCAATAACTTGGCGCTGCTGTATGAAGAACAAGGGGAATATAGCAAGGCCGAACCTTTACTACAGCGCAGCTTGGTGATTTTGGAGCAAGCCCTAGGCGCCAACCATCCAAAAGTGGCCACGACCCTCAATAACTTGGCGCTACTGTATGAAAAGCAAGGGCAATACGCCAAAGCCGAACCGCTTTACCAACGCAGCTTGGTAATTTTGGAGCAAGCCCTAGGCACCAACCATCCAGAAGTGGCCACGACCCTCAATAACTTGGCGCTGCTGTATGAAGCACAAGGGGAATATAGCAAGGCCGAACCTTTACTACAGCGCAGCTTGGTGATTTTGGAGCAAGCCCTAGGCGCCAACCATCCAGAAGTGGCCACGACCCTCAACAACTTGGCGGTGCTGTATCAAACGCAAGGCCAGCATAGTGAGGCAGAATCTCTGTACTTGCGCAGTTTAGCGATAACGCAACAAGCCCTAGGTACCAATCATCCAGAAGTGGCCACCRCCCTCAACAACTTGGCGCTGTTGTATGAAGCACAAGGGGAATATAGCAAGGTCGAACCTTTACTACAGCGCAGCTTGGTAATTTTGGAGCAAGCCCTAGGCACCAAYCATCCAGAAGTGGCCACGGCCCTGAGCAACTTGGCGCTGTTGTATTGGAGGCTCAACCAAATTGAGCCAGCCCTAACACGTCTGGTACAGGCATT
>NZ_JAKLTU010000063.1:0-2441 GCF_022570815.1 Synechococcus sp. PCC 6716 | reverse complement strand
TGCGTTGTAGTAAAGGTTCGGCCTTGCTATATTCCCCTTGTTCTTCATACAGCAGCGCCAAGTTATTGAGGGTCGTGGCCACTTCTGGATGGTTGGTGCCTAGGGCTTGCTCCAAAATTACCAAGCTGCGCTGTAGTAAAGGTTCGACCTTGCTATATTCCCCTTGTGCTTCATACAGCAGCGCCAAGTTGTTGAGGGTCGTGGCCACTTCTGGATGGTTGGTGCCTAGGGCTTGCTCCCTGATCGCCAAACTGCGCTGCAATAGCGGTTCGGCTTTGCTATATTCSCCTTGYTCTTGATACAGTAGCGCCAAGTTGTTCAGGGATTGGGCGACATCTGGGTGATTGGCACCTAAAACTCGTTCCCTTAACGCCAAACTGCGCTGGTAAAGAGGTTCGGCYTTGCTATATTCCCCTTGTGCTTCATACAGCAGCGCCAAGTTATTGAGGGTCGTGGCCACTTCTGGATGGTTGGTGCCTAGGGCTTGCTCCCTGATCGCCAAACTGCGCTGCTATAGGGGTTCGGCTTTACTATATTGGCCTTGCTCTCGATACAGTAGCGCCAAGTTGTTCAGGGATTGGGCGACATCTGGGTGATTGGCACCTAAAACTTGCTCCAAAATCACCAAGCTGCGCTGTAGTAAAGGTTCGGCCTTGCTATATTCCCCTTGTGCTTCATACAGCAGCGCCAAGTTATTGAGGGYCGTGGCCACTTCTGGATGATTGGTACCTAGGGCTTGTTGCGTTATCGCTAAACTGCGCAAGTACAGAGATTCTGCCTCACTATGCTGGCCTTGCGTTTCATACAGCACCGCCAAGTTGTTGAGGGTAGTGGCCACTTTTGGATGGTTGGCGCCTAGGGCTTGCTCCAAAATCACCAAGCTGCGCTGTAGTAAAGGTTCGGCTTTGCTATATTCCCCTTGTGCTTGATACAACACTGCCAAGTTGTTGAGGACAGCGGCCACATTTGGGTGGCTAGCCCCTAGGGTCTGTTGCAAAATTGCCAAACTGCGCTGGAATAGGGGTTCGGCCTTGCTATATTCCCCTTGTGCTTCATACAGCAGCGCCAAGTTATTGAGGGTCGTGGCCACTTCTGGATGGTTGGTGCCCAAGGCTTGCTCCCTGATCACCAAGCTTCGTTGCAATAGCGGTTCGGCTTTGGCATACTGCCCTTGCTTTTGATACAACAGCGCCAAGTTATTGAGGGTCGTGGCCACTTCTGGATGGTTGGTGCCTAGGGCTTGCTCCCTAATTGCCAAACTGCGCTGCAATAGCGGTTCGGCTTTGCTATATTCCCCTTGTGCTTCATACAGCMSCGCCAAGTTATTGAGGGTMGTGGCCACTTYTGGATGGTTGGTGCCTAGGGCTTGCTCCCTGATCGCCAAACTGCGCTGCAATAGCGGTTCGGCTTTGCTATATTCCCCTTGTGCTTSATACAACMVCGCCAAGTTGTTGAGGGTAGTGGCCACTTTTGGATGGTTGGCGCCTAGGGCTTGCTCCAAAATCACCAAGCTGCGCTGTAGTAAMGGTTCGGCYTTGSYRTATTCCCCTTGTTTTTCATACAGTAGCGCCAAGTTATTGAGGGTCGTGGCCACTTCTGGATGGTTGGTGCCTAGGGCTTGCTCCAAAATTACCAAGCTGCGTTGGTAAAGCGGTTCGGCYTTGSCGTATTGCCCTTGTGCTTCATACAGCAGCGCCAAGTTATTGAGGGTCGTGGCCACTTCTGGATGGTTGGTGCCTAAGGCTTGCTCCAAAATCACCAAGCTGCGTTGGTAAAGCGGTTCGGCTTTGGCGTATTGCCCTTGCTTTTCATACAGCAGCGCCAAGTTATTGAGGGTAGTGGCCACTTTTGGATGGTTGGCGCCTAGGGCTTGCTCCAAAATCACCAAGCTGCGCTGTAGTAAAGGTTCGGCCTTGCTATATTGGCCTTGCGTTTGATACAGCACCGCCAAGTTGTTGAGGGTCGTGGCCACTTCTGGATGGTTGGTGCCTAGGGCTTGCTCCAAAATTACCAARCTGCGCTGYARTAGCGGTTCGGCTTTGCTATATTCCCCTTGTGCTTGATACAACCCTGCCAAGTTGTTGAGGACAGCGGCCACTTTTGGGTGGTTGGCCCCTAGGGTCTGTTGCAAAATTGCCAAACTGCGCTGTAGTAAAGGTTCGGCCTTGCTATATTCCCCTTGCGCTTCATACAGTAGCGCCAAGTTATTGAGGGTCGTGGCCACTTCTGGATGGTTGGTGCCTAGGGCTTGCTCCCTGATCGCCAAACTGCGCTGCWAWAGAGGTTCGGCTTTGTTATATTCCCCTTGTGCTGCATAGGACAACGCCAAGTTGTTGAGTGTGGTGGCCACTTTTGGATGGTTGGTGCCTAGGGCTTGCTCCAAAATCACTAAGCTGCGTTGMAATARCKSTTCGGCTTTGCTATATTCCCCTTGTGCTTGA